>CAIZNF010000377.1 GCA_903934275.1 uncultured Nitrosomonadales bacterium | reverse complement strand
TTTCAATATTACGATGTCGGTCAACTGATTGAGGAACTCAATACAACCTACAATCCAAGGGAGGTAGTTGAAATACGTGCCCCGCGGCCTGGTTTCGTCACCAAGATTGAAGTGCATGAGGGTAGTGCTATCAAACCGATGGAAAATCTGTTTTCCTTCACCAATACGTCGCGGGTTTGGATAGATGTGCCGCTTTTTCCCGACCAGCTGGCTTGGGTGAAAAATGGGGACGAGACGACGATACGCCTGCCCAAATCCAGCATGCCGGAAATCAAAGCTCGCCTGAAATTTGTCACCCCAATGGTCGATAATACGACGCGCACCGTGCAGGCCCGGTTGGGTGTGGACAATACCAATAGTCACTTGCTCATAGGTTCCTTCCTCGATGTCATCATCCACACCAAGCCGCACAAGGCACTTGCCGTGCCTCGCTCGGCGGTAATGCGTACAGGTAAAGGCGATTGGGTAATGCTGTTCGAGGGCAAAGGGCATTTTTCTCCAGTCAAAGTGGGCACTGGAATTGAAGCCGCCGATTTCATTGAAATCACTGCCGGTTTGCAAGCCGGTGATCAAGTTGCAATCAACGGGCAGTTCTTGTTGGATGCGGCGGCATCCATGAGCGATAGCGCGCAGCGTATGCATTCCGACCACGATGCGGGCAAACAATAAGAATGTGTTTTAAAAGTTACCACGCGGCCAAATTGCGACGTTGCGCGGCGCCCAGAATCCTAATGTGCTCAAGTGCATTTCGGTTTGTCCGGCTTGTACATAAAAAGTTTTGCCGTGAAGCAACACCAATTCTTTGCGTCTCTGGCGCGGGAATTTTTTGGACTCAAGCATGATTGCACGCATCATCAAATGGTCGCTGAAAAACCGTATTCTGGTGCTGTTAGGTGCGGTACTGCTGGCGGGATGGGGAGTTTATTCCTCGCGCAACATGGCGCTGGATGCCATTCCCGACCTCTCGGACGTTCAAGTCATCATCAAAACCGCTTATCCGGGCCAGCCGCCACAGGTAGTGGAAGACCAGGTTACTTTCCCGCTCACTTCCGAATTGTTGTCCGTGCCGGGCTCAACCGCAGTACGCGGTTTTTCCATGTTCGGCGAATCGTACGTGTATGTTATTTTCAAAGATGGCATTGACTTGTATTGGGCTCGCTCGCGCGTGCTGGAGTATTTGAGCCAGATCGAGGGTCGCCTGCCAAAGGGAGTCATCCCCACGCTGGGGCCGGATGCCTCTGGTGTGGGTTGGGTATTCGAATATGCGCTGGTGGATCGGCATCACCGCTACGATGCCGATCAACTGCGTGCCGTGCAGGATTTTTTCCTCAAATATGAGTTGCAAAGCCTGCCGGGCGTAGCCGAAGTCGCCAGTATCGGCGGCATGGTGCGGCAATTCCAAATCGAAGTGAACCCTAACCGGCTAGCGGCATACAACCTGAGCATGGAACGCGTCGAGCAAGCGATCCGCGACAGCAATATGACGGGCGGCGGTTCGGTGGTGGAAATGGGGCGCGCCGAATATGTGGTGCGCGCGCAGAACTACCTCAAAAACCTGGATGATTTCCGGCGCATTCCATTGGCTGTCAACGCACAAGGTGTCCCTGTCCGCCTGGAAGATGTGGCGCAAATTCAGGTCGGGCACGAATTGCGCCGGGGCGTGACCGATCTGGACGGGCAAGGTGAAGTGACCGGCGGTATCGTCATCATGCGCTACGGCGAAAACGCGCTCGAGACCATCACGCGCGTCAAGGCGCGGTTAAAGGAATTGCAGGGTGGGCTGCCGCCCGGCATCGAGCTGGTGGTCACTTATGACCGTTCCGGAGTAATCAACCGCGCCATCAAAACACTGAGCGAAAAACTGGTCGAGGAATCGCTCATCGTCGCTCTGGTATGTCTCGCATTTTTATTCCACCTGCGTTCCTCATTGGTGGCGGTGGTCACGCTGCCGATCGGCATCCTGACCGCTTTCATCATCATGGAAAGCCAGGGCGTAACCGCCAACATCATGTCGCTGGGCGGCATCGCCATTGCCATCGGTGCGATGGTGGATGCCGCGGTGGTGATGATAGAAAACATGCACAAGCATCTGGAGCGCGCAGGCGACCAGCCCGACTACTGGGAAATTACCGCACAGAGTGCGCTTGAAGTAGGGCCGGCGTTATTCTTTTCGCTGCTGATCATCACCGTATCCTTCCTGCCGGTGCTGACACTCACCGGGCAGGCAGGCAAACTGTTCGCTCCTCTGGCCTACACCAAGACTTATGCCATGGCCGCGAGCGCGGCGCTCGCCATTACTTTGGCACCGGTGCTGATGGGTTATTTTATCCGGGGGCGCATCGCTCGCGAGCAGAGCAATCCGTTGAACCGGTTTCTGCATGGGCTTTATCGCCCAGTGTTAATGGCTGCGCTAAAAGACCGCAAACTTTCCCTGTCGCTCTGCCTGTTATTTTTATTGAGCGCCGCCTGGCCAATTGCAAGGCTGGGCAGCGAATTTATGCCGCCGCTCAACGAGGGTGACCTGCTTTATATGCCTACCACCTTGCCCGGCGTGTCGATAGACGAAGCGGCAAATATTATGCAAATCACCGACCGCCTGATCGCGCAAATGCCCGAAGTCGAGCGCGTGTTCGGCAAAGCCGGGCGCGCCGATTCCGCCACCGACCCGGCACCTCTTTCGATGTTGGAAACCACCATTCAGCTCAAGCCGCGCGAACAGTGGCCGGGCGGAGAAACCATGGAAGAATTGATCCACAAACTGGACAACCAAGTACGCCTGCCAGGACTGACCAATTCATGGGGATACCCGATCCGCACGCGCATAGATATGCTGTCCACCGGAATTCGCACGCCGCTGGGAATCAAGGTTACCGGCCCGGATCTCGCCGGAATCAGCGCATTGGCCATGCAAATTGAAGAGGCAATCAAAAACTCGGTGGTTGGCACACGCAACGCTTTTGCCGATCGGGCTTCTGGCGGGCGCTATGTGGATATTGCGCTGGATCGCGTACAGGCGGCACGTTACGGCGTAACCGCAGCCGATGTGCAACGTCTGGTGCAGGGTGCCATCGGCGGAGAAAATATTGGCATGGTGATCGAAGGACGCAACCGTTTCCCGATCAACCTGCGTTATCAGCGTGCCTTCCGCGATTCGCTCAGCGCACTTGCGGCAAGCCGCATCACGACACCTTCCGGTGCGCAAGTATCGTTGGGCACGATAGCAAACATAAGTGTGAATGATGGGCCGGTCGAGATCAAAAGCGAAAATGGCCGTTTGGTGGCTTATGTCTATCTGGATTTTGCCGGACGCGATTTGGGTGGTTACATAGCCGACGCGCAAGCCGCAGTGGCCAAAACTGTCAAGCTACAACCGGGCTACGCCATCGCCTGGTCCGGGCAATACGCCAGCTTGCAACATGCCAAGGAGCGCTTCATGTGGGTGATACCGCTCACCCTGTTGCTGGTGGTTGCACTGCTGTATTTGAATTTCCGCCATAGCGGCAAAGTGCTGCTGGTGTTGTTGTGCTTGCCTTTCTCATTGGCAGGCGGTTTTTGGTTGGTGTACTGGCTGGGTTATCACCTGTCGGTAGCGGTAGCAGTCGGGTTCATCGCGCTGGCCGGAGTGGCGGCTGAATTTGGCGTAGTGATGCTACTTTATCTGGATCAGGCCATTGCGGAACTCCGCCAGTCCGGTAGGCCGGTAAACTTTCAAAGCTTGCAGCTTGCTATTGTTCAAGGTGCGCTGCTGCGCATCCGTCCGAAAATAATGACGGTATCAGTAATCGTTGCAGGGCTGATTCCAGTGATGGTCAGCTCAGGCACTGGTGCGGATGTGATGAAACGTATTGCCGCGCCGCTGGTGGGCGGCATGATTAGCGCGCCGCTGCTCTCCCTTATCGTCATTCCTGTTGTCTATGCATGGTGGCAGGAAAAATGTTTGCCAGAAATTCAGCCCTCATCGTGAGCTGTGACAAGTCTTATTCCAATTACAGATAGTTTAGTATGGATTTACTGAAGGGAACTTATAACAATATCTGGCGGCAATTATTCTGCAACAGTAGACGGTTCGTGTAGCAAAAAAACCCCATTGCAATTTGGTAACTAACACGCTTGAATCTCACCAATTTGTTCCACGCAACACGACAGCGCAGTGTTGCGATGATCCTTTGGAGGGTAGTACTATGGCCCACATGCGCAAATTGACCAATGCACCATCCGGTCGCCGCACCACAAGATCCTGAAATTTTCTTTCTTGCTTTGTTTCCACCATAAGTACGCAGTGGTCATTATTTTCGCAGTTCTTCGCGCAATCTGTTCCTTGAAAAAGGCTGTGGCAAAGCTTGTTTAAAGTGGTATCGAGATCTTGCCCCAACATGCGGCTAGCCGCTTCGTTGATGGCTACAACACGACGATCCTGGTCTATAAAAACAATACCTTCATCGAGATTGTCGAAAACCTGTTTCAGTTCCGGTAAAGTAATCATAAGTTCGTTATCCAGCAATTAATGTTTTGCCCGCTCGGCTTGGGTATAAATGAAACAGCCCACAAAAATGTGGGCTGTCTCTCGATATGCCGATGTAGGGTACTATTTATTTATGGGCATCAACCGTCAGCAAATAGGTAATGTAATCGCCTTTTTCCTGTGATGTGCAGCCCCTAGAGAGAACATCAACGCAGTGCTCATCAAAAAGTTCCTCAGTCTTTTTCAAATTTGAGAAACGTTTTGCGTTGACCGCTGGGGAAAGGGATGCGATAGGCTTGCCTGTTTTTGAATGCTTACCCTGGCTAGCGGGATTGTCGGTATGGCAATCCGTGCAGGCAATTTTCTTGCCATTCACATCATGTTTTTTGATAAAAAAAGCACGCCCCGCTTCTGCATTCAAAACGTAGGAAGGGTTAACGCCTTTAACAAGAGCAGCATACTGTTTAACGAATTGTTTAGCACCATCAACATCTGCCTGAGCAGGCAGACTTACAAAACCGAGAGTTGCAATTAGAACACAAGCAAATTTACGCATTTTTAAGCCCCTCCTAAGGAGTCAAATTCATTTTTCATTTAGGGATTGTACTACGCGGATAAATATACATTACAGTGCATGGCTGTGTCAAATGCTATACTCGCTCCGAGCGCATTTGAAAATGTTGGTTAACGTGAAACTCGCGAAGCGATTCTTTCGCCCCATCTGATAAAACCACCAGCCATTCGACTGGGCCATTAAAAAACGATGCCCAAATCGCTGGTTATCCCTCCGTGAAATGGGGAAACGTGCATGGCAAGTTTCATTATCAGGGGTAACCCCTCCATGCCCGTTAGGGCTGTTGAGAGCCCGGACATCTTATCAGTATTATGACTATGGCTTCCAATTGTGTTTTCGCTTCCGCTCAAAACGCGGGCAACATTTTGGAAGTTAATTTTTGTATACTTTAACCCAACCAGTTCGATTTTAACCGGTCTCTATTGATGTCGCATCGCCCCATAAAAAACGGCTCCATATTAAAACCGCTTCTTGCTCCCTTCGTTTTCGTCGTTGGAGCATTTTGCCTTCAGGTCGTAGCCAATAGTATCGGCGAAGTCTCGATAGCCAACACGAGCATTGCATCCCAATTGCTCATGGTCGTGCCAATCCTGTTGTATTTAAGCTGGGGCTTCCTGCTGACCCGCCTGATCGACGCAGTTGTTTGGCGAAAACTGATCCGGGCCCGCAATCTCACTCCCCCTCGTTTGCTGCGTGATATGGTTGCTGTCGTCATTTGGTACTGGGTCGCATGCGCAATTTTCGGCCTGATACTCGGGCAATCGCTGATTTCCATCATGGCTGCATCCTCCGTGGCCTTGGGATTGGCCAGCCTAGCACTCCAAAAACCCATTCTTGATGCGTTCTCCGGTATCGTATTGGCATTGCAGCAGCCGTTCAAAATGGGCGACTGGTTGCAAATGAGCGACAAAAATGAGATAGGCTGCATCACTGAAATGAATTGGCGGGCCGTCCATTTGGTGACGGCCGACGAAGTTACTTTTATAGTTCCAAATGGCCAAATTCTCAGTCAGCATATCAAGGTTTATTCGCGCCCCGAGCAATTTTTCCGTGATGAAATTCATATAACCCTGCCATATAGCGTCTCCACCCCGCAGGGTGAGCGCATTCTGCTGGGAGCGGCCAATCAGGTCGAGGAGATTGCCACCATCCCCCGAAAATCCATCGTCAGCATTGCCGACTACACCGATCGCGGCATCCTGTGGCATCTGCTGTACTGGTGTCCGGACGCGGGGCGCATACCGGTGTTCCGCTATCAGGTGCATCAGAATATTCTGCGCAATTTGCATTACGTCGGAATTGAAGTGCCGGTGCCGATTCTCGACCTGCGGCGTGTGCCATCGAAAGCGGACGAAGCCGAGGAAATGAGAGGCATCGATCCGCTGGTTCAGCATGTCTCAATCTTTGCCGCGATGACGGCGGAGGAGTTGCGCCAAATATCTTCCCTGACCAAAAATAGACTTATCACTGCGGGAACGCCGTTGCTGCGTCAGGGTGACCCTGGGGATTCGCTATTCATTCTGCGCGATGGCTTGCTGGAGGTACGCATCTCCACTGACGATCAACCGGAAATTGTGGTTGGACGCATTCATCCAGGCAATTTCTTCGGTGAAAGATCCCTCTTGCTCGGTGAACCTCGCTCGGCCAGCATTATGCCGATAGTAGATTCGATGGTTGCGGAGATTTCGCGGGAGACAATGGTACAACTGATGCACGGAAGGCCCGAACTTGCAACCTATCTCGGTGAAGTGCTGACCGATCGACAGACCAAAAGTGCCACCAAGTTGGCCAGCGCCCACCATGTGGTTGAGCAGCCACAATCCATGTTTGATCAGATGGTCAACCGCATTCGCTCATTTCTCGGCGAGTGAATTCACACAACTGAGAACATGTCGTAATAGAGGCATGGTTCAAAAATTGCCAATACAAAAAATCAATGACTGAAGAATTCAAGATTGTCATTATTGGTGCCGGACCAGCAGGCCTTTCTGCCGCTGCCCATGCTGCTGAACTGGGAATCTCGCATATTCTGCTGGAGGCCGGGCAGTGCCTCGCAAGTACCGTCAATAAGTTTCAGAAGGGGAAGCTTGTCATGGCCGAGCCTGCCGTGCTGCCACTCCGCAGCCCGATGACATTTGCCGCAGGGACCCGTGAAAATATTCTTAAAGCATGGCACGAAAATATTCAGAAGCACGGGGTCAACCTGCGTTTGGGCGCACAGGTTGACAAAATAAAGGGTGAGCGCGGTAATTTTCATATCACTTTACCTTCCGGGGATGTGTTGAAGTCTGAATTTGTAGTGCTTGCAATCGGGCTTCAGGGCAATATCCGCAAGCTGGGGGTTCAGGGCGAAGATTTGCCGAATGTGCAATATCAGCTTGATGACCCTGAAGAGTTTAAAGATGAAACTATTGTGGTTGTGGGTGGCGGGGATGCAGGTGTGGAAAATGCACTCGCTCTCGCACAACAGAATCGGGTGTTACTCATCAATCGCGAAGAAGAATTCAGCCGCTGCAAGGAAGGGAATTTCAACCTGTTGCAGGCTGCCATTAAGGCGGGCAGGATTGAGCCTCGTATCAACGCAATAGTTGACCGTGTTGAAGATGCGGCAGAGAACGGATTTTTGTTGAAGTTTGCGGTCAAGACTTCTGAAGGGGTCGAGACCATTGCTTGCCACCGCGTTATTGCTCGTCTTGGTGCCATTCCTCCGCGCAAACTGGTAGAAAGCTTTGGCGTAAAGTTCCCCAGCAGTGATATAACCTCGGTGCCCGAATTGTCGGAACAATACGAATCGAATGTGCCGGGTCTCTATATTGTCGGGGCACTCGGAGGCTATCCACTTATCAAACAGGCGCTGAATCATGGTTACGAGGTGGTCGAATATATCCTCGGACATCCGGTGGAGCCGTCGGATGAACCTCTGCTAAAACAAAAAATTTCCAGCTTCAATACTTCATGTTCGGTAAGCGAGGGGCTTGCCATAATTCAGCGTAATGTGCCCATATTGGCCGACCTCACTGCCTTGCAATTGCGTGAGCTGCTGATTGAAAGCAATATTTCGACACCCAAGCCGGGCGAAATAATTTTCAAACGCAATGATTACAGCAATAGTTTTTTTTCGGTTGTAGAAGGTGAACTTGCCGCTCTTGTCAAAAACAAAGAAGGCAATGAGATTTATTTTCAGATCAAGGCTGGTAATTTCTTTGGTGAAATGGGACTGATATCCGGCCGCCGCAGATCAGCCACGGTCAAGGCCGTTACGGATTGTGTGCTGATCGAAACCCCGCGTCGCTCGATGGTCAGATTGCTTATTTCCGTGGAGTCCGTGCAACGAAAACTTGACGAAGTATCGCTGAAACGCGTGGTGCGTAACTGTCTGATCGACACGCTTCCTGAAAGAGAATTGGATTACTTGGTAAAGGCTGCAACAATTAAGCGCTATGAAATTGGAGAAACCTTATTTCATCAAGGCGACAAAGCCGACGGCTTGTATTTGATCCGGCGCGGTTCGGTTATAGTTTCACGAATAAATGACGGCAAGGAAGATGTGTTGTCATACGTCGTCGCGGGTAATTATGTCGGTGAGATGGCACTTGTTTCAGATAAGCCGCGCACGGCCACTGTGCGGGCCGCCGCATCGACAGAAGTTATTATGCTCAAAGCCTCGGCGGTTGACGAGGTATTGAAACGTAACGAAGAGATGCGCGAGATTCTGGCTACGAGCTATCGGGAAAATGTTCGAAAAGATGCCCATGATTACCAAAAAAATGAGCCGCAGGATAAGGATGATTTATTCGCTTTTCTTATACAGCAAGGCGTTGGTGAAGCAACTGACATATTGTTGATTGATTACTCCCTTTGCATCCGTTGCGATAATTGTGAAACTGCCTGTGCGGACACACACAAAGGCACCTCGCTTCTGGATCGTAAAGCGGGACCTACTCACGGCTACATGCACGTGCCGACTTCGTGCCGCCACTGCGAGCACCCGCATTGCATGAAGGATTGCCCGCCCGATGCCATTCACAGAACGGTTAACGGTGAAGTGTTCATTACAGACAGTTGCATTGGATGCGGCAACTGCAAAATTAATTGTCCTTACGATGTTATCCAGATGGCTGTTATTGACCCAACATTCAAGAAAAAGAATTTATGGCAAGTCCTGCTAGGTGATGCTAACCGTGGCAAAGAAAAACGCATCGTTGATGATAATTTGCCCAAGATAGCGGTCAAGTGTGATATGTGCAAAGACAACGCATTTGGGCCCGCTTGCGTCCGATCATGCCCGACCGGAGCGGCTATGCGCGTCAGCCCAGAGATATTTTCCATGACTACGCGCGGCAGCTCTGCGGTGTTGGGATAAAACAGCGGAATATTAATTCAGGGTCGAAACAATATATGCAGCGCAGCACATTGCTGGAATACAAAAATTATCGCTATTTTAAAATCGCCAGCCTGCTGATGATTATCGCGTTAATAATTTATTCGTTCGATCAGCACGATACGATTGGTTATGGCGGAACTTGGCTGGGTTACTTGTTTGGAATTTTATCTGCGCTGATTATTGTTGCGCTGCTTCTTTATGGAATTCGCAAACGATTGGCACCAAAACTCACGGAACAGCGAAAATCTTTAATATCTTCTCTGCCAATACCGACCACTATTGATCGCCGGGCGCGGAAAGCAAATTGGAAACGGCATCAAGGAGCAGCGCTTCAGGAGTGGCTTTCCGCGCATGTTTATTTTGGCATTGCGCTTGCTGTGTTGGCCACGTTACATACCGGATTTCAGTTTGGATGGAATGTTCATAC
>CAIZNF010000376.1 GCA_903934275.1 uncultured Nitrosomonadales bacterium | reverse complement strand
TGGTTTTTTAGCTACGACTTTTTTGGCAGCCGGTTTAGCGGCAACTTTTTTTGCTACTGGTTTTTTTGCTGCGGGTGTTTTTGATGTTGCCATTTTCATTCTCCATAAGAATTTAGAACATTCATTGCGATTCACTGCACACCCAAACGTCCTGTTGTTCTAGCAAAAGACGCTTGCGGTATCGGTAATGTATCCACGTTTAAAAAAACGTGCAACAAATTTTATAAATTAGGTAAAACTATTTTGTTAAATTTGCAACACTACAAAATTATTTTTTCACCGGCATACAGTTGCGACACCGTCTCGCGCTCGCGCACCAGATGCATGGCAATGCCATCCACTATCACCTCGGCGGCACGCGGGCGCGTGTTGTAATTGGAGCTCATGCTCATTCCGTATGCACCGGCTGAAAGCACCGCCAGCAAGGCTTGCGGCGTGATCGCAAGATCGCGTGCATGGCCGATAAAGTCGCCCGTTTCGCAGATTGGGCCGACTATTTCATAGATCGAAGAGAGATTTTCTCGTTCGCCGCCCCGCCCGTTTGAGGGGTTGGATTTATGAGAGGGTTCCTGCGCTACCGGCAAGATTTCATGGAACGCATCGTACAAAGCCGGGCGCACCAGATCGTTCATCGCAGCGTCGACGATGGCAAAATTTTTCTCTTCGCCGTGTTTGAGATACTCCACGCGTGTCAGCAACACACCCGCATTGCCTGTCAAAACGCGCCCCGGTTCGAGGATCAGCTTTTCGCTGCGCCCACGTAGTGTGCCCAGCAAAGCGGCCACATAATCGGCAATCTCCGGGGGCGTTTCATTGCGGTAGCAAATGCCCACCCCGCCCCCCAGATCGATATGTTCCAGATGAATGCCTTCATCGGCCAACGTGTCCACCAGCGCCAATATTTTTTCAGCTGCGGCGATGAACGGGCTGGTTTCGGTGAGCTGCGAGCCGATATGGCAATCTATCCCGGTAATGCGCAGATGTGGCATATCGCGCGCTCTGCGATATAGCGCAATCGCTTCGTCATAGGCTACGCCAAATTTATTCTGCTTCAAACCGGTCGAAATATACGGGTGGGTCTTTGCATCCACATCGGGGTTCACGCGCAAACTGGCAGGTGCGATCTTGCCCATGCTTTCGGCCACTTTGTTGAGCCGATCCAGCTCGGCAGCAGACTCGACGTTGAAGCATAGGATGCCCGCATCCAGCGCCATGCGTATTTCCGCAACACTCTTGCCCACCCCGGAAAATACCACCTTGCGCGCATCGCCGCCCGCCGCCAGTACGCGCTGCAATTCGCCGCCCGACACGATGTCGAAGCCCGCGCCGAGGCGCGCAAAAATATTCAGAATCGCCAGGTTGGAATTGGCTTTCACCGCATAACAAATCAAATGCTCATGACCCCGCAATGCCTCGGTGAACTGGCGCAAACCATCCGTCAACGCGGCGCGTGAATATACGTAGCAGGGCGTGTCGAACTGAGCGGCGATATCTGCCAGCGGCACTTGCTCGACATAGAGCTGGCTACCCCGGTAATGAAAATAACTGCTCATGGCTATTTGTTTGTTTCGGGAGCAGACGCGGCTGGTGCCGGCTGCCCCGGTTGTTGCGAAGCGTGTGAATTGGCCTGAGGTGCCTGGAATGTAAGCGGGCCTTTTTTTCCGCAGCCTTGCAGTGGCAGAGCCAAAGCTACGATAATGCCGAGAGTGATTTTAAGACGCATGAAGGTACTCCACGAAAATTAACGGGTCATATTTAATGAAACAGATTATAAGGGTTGAGCATGACTGAAAGCGAATTCAATCGATTGGCCAACGCTGCATTGGCGCGTATTGAAGCGGCTGTTGATAATGGCGATGCCGGATGCAACCGCAGCGGCAATGTGCTGGAAGTCGAATTCGGCAACGGCCAGAAAATTATCATCAACCGTCATGACCTGAACCGGGAAATCTGGGTCGCTGCCAGGTCCGGCGGTTTTCATTATGCCTTGCAGGACGGCGCATGGCTCAGCCGACGCGATGGCAGCGAGTTGTTTGGCAAGCTCGCGGAGCTATTTGCGGAGCAGGGCGAAAAGATCGATTTAGCGTAGGGGCGAGATTAGAT
>CAIZNF010000375.1 GCA_903934275.1 uncultured Nitrosomonadales bacterium | reverse complement strand
ATCTCGATCTGCGCACCTTTTATCTTGCCAAGCTGCAAGAACAGCAGCAGCGCCACGCGCGCTACGCGGAAGCCGATTACAACCTTGAGCCAAATCTGAAGGAAAGCCCGGGCGGCCTGCGCGATTTGCAGACCGTCACCTGGATTGCACGCGCGTCCGGGTTGGGAACGCACTGGAGCGAGCTCGCGCAAATCGGGCTGCTCACGACTGCCGAGGCACGCCAATTGGAGCGTCACACCGCGCTGCTGGCAACACTGCGCATTCGTTTGCATTACATCGCCAAACGGCACGAAGACCGTTTGCTGTTCGACTTTCAGACTCAACTTGCCGAGCAAATGTGCATCAGTGCCTCGGACAACCGCCGCGCCAGCGAGCATTTGATGCAGCGCTACTACCGCACCAAGCTGGTGGTACGCCAGTTCAATACCATCCTGTTACAGAACCTGCATGACTATTTATTCCACGAAACCCCGGAGCAGCACACGCTGAACGAACGATTCAGGAGTATCGGCACGCTGCTGGAAATCCGCGATGAAAAATTATTTGAACATACGCCCGAAGCAATTTTTGAGGTGTTTCTGTTGATGGAGCAACATGGCGAACTGACAGATCTCAGTGCCGCAACGCTGCGCGCACTATGGCGCGCGCAGCGCTTGATCGATGCCGCATTCCGCCGCAATCCGCTGAACCGGGCGAGTTTCATGGAAATTTTGCGCCAACCGCTGGGGGTTCTACACGCGTTGCGGCGCATGAACCAGTATGGCATTCTGGGCCGCTATCTGCCCGCCTTCGGTCGCATCGTCGGGCAGATGCAGCATGACCTGTTTCATGTCTATACAGTGGATGAACATATCCTGATGGTGGTGCGCAACCTGCGCCGTTTCGCCGTGCCTGAACACGCGCAGGAAATTCCGCTGTGCGGCAAATTGATGAGTGAATTCGCCCGGCCGGAAGTGCTGTACATCGCCGGCCTATTTCACGATGTCGCAAAGGGGCGCGGCGGCGACCATTCGCAACTAGGCAAAAAAGATGCGCGCATATTTTGCTTGCGGCATCAACTCAGCATCGACGACAGAAACCTGATCGTGTGGCTGGTAGAACAGCATCTGATCCTATCCTCCACCGCGCAGAAACAGGATTTATCCAATCCTGAAGTAATCGCATGCTTTGCCGGAAAAATAAAAAATGACCGATATCTGATAGCACTCTACCTGCTAACCGTCGCTGACGTGCGCGGCACCAGCCCAAAAATATGGAACGCATGGAAAGCCAGGCTGATAGAAGACCTGTTCTACCTGACGCGCCGCTATCTGCGCGACGGAAAAGTTGCCGACCAACTCGGAGAAATCCGCCGCGCATCCGCCGACGCGCTCAACCTTTATGCGCTGCCGCCCGATTCATACCAGCTGCTATGGGCGCAGCTCGATGACAGCTACTTTCTGGATCACGCACCGCAGGAGATTGCCTGGCATACCCGCCTGCTGGCATTCAAGGTCAATGCCGCCACACCAATCGTAAAGGCGCGCCTGAGCCGCGCCGGAGAGGGGTTGCAGGTGATGGTGTACTGCCGGGATCAGCGCGGCTTGTTTGCGCGCATTTGTAACTTCTTCGCGCGCATGAATTACACCATTGCCGAAGCTAAGATCCACACCACGCAGCACGGTTACGCGCTGGACAGCTTTCAGATCATGGAAGCTGTGCGCAGCGACGCAGCCTACCGCGACATCATGACCTACATTGAGTTTGAACTGGCGCAGCAAATTGCCCAGGCCAAGCCGATCGTGCTCGCCGCACCCGGACGCGTCAGCAGGCAGCTCAAGCACTTCCCCATCAGCACCGAGGTCGAGATCAAACCGGACAACAAGGGAATGTATGTGCTATCGCTGGTTGCCGGGGATCGCCCCGGTCTGCTGGCACGCTTCGCGCTGATCCTGGATGCCTATGATATCCGCCTGCACCACGCCAAGATCAACACGCTGGGCAGCCGTGCTGAAGACGTATTTTGGGTCAGCGGGAAACGGTTGTCCGATACCGAGGAAACAAAATCTTTTCTTGATGAACTGCTGGAAAAAATTTGAGGGTGTCCCTAAGCCGAACAAGCAGGAGCCAACAATGGCAAACT
>CAIZNF010000374.1 GCA_903934275.1 uncultured Nitrosomonadales bacterium | reverse complement strand
CGAAGACGGCGTTTTTGAAATACTGAAGAATGGATATAACGAGGATATGGCTCTCGCCCGCGCCATCCGCCCGGAATATGAAACTCCGAGCGGCGCGGTTTACATCCTTCCCGCCAAACCGTGGAGCCGTCGCGTGAGTGGATCTTTCGGCAACATTCTCGCCAGTGCTTCTCCTGAGCGTGCGCATGCCGTTTTGACGCAGCGTAGCGACGGCGCTTTCGTGGTAAGTGTGCGTGCTCCGCTGTCCACCAACAGCGGTGCTGACACACTGTGCTCCAGCTTTGCAACAGGAGGCGGCAGGAAGGGGGCGGCGGGAATCAACCTGCTCCCGGAAAATGAATTGCCACGATTCATACAGCTATTCGACGAGACGTTTTCCATCGCATCGTAATTCCATTTTTCGATCAGTAAAACAATATCGGCGGGTTATGCCCGCCGGGTATAGTTGCCGGGCGGAGTCTGACCTACGGGTTATTTTCCGTTTGAAGGAGAGATGGAATTACGTCGAATTCAAGGGTGTTCTGCTCGATGGTGTTCACATCAACGGTGTCAGCATCAACCACTCGATGCAGAAAAGCGTAAGCGACCCGCCATTGTTGTTGTCCACAAAGTAAGGTGACGGTCTTGTCATTTAGGCGAATGATCCGACCGCTACGTTGCTGCTGGTCGCGATCTACGAATCCGACCACATCACCTACCGCCACCTCGTTGCGCCCCAAGCCGTGTCGCGGCTGTTCGCGAATTTGCACATCTGTGCCATCCAGGTTGATGGCGACGTAGGGAATCAACCAGCGCTTCCCATCGGCCTGATCCAGAACGACGGCCTGTTTGCGGCGTAACTCAAGGAGTTGTCCGCGACGCAGCGCATTGGCTTGAGTGTCAAAATATTCGATGAGTTGACCAATCTCTAAACTGGCTTGAATCGCCTGCAACCAGCGCGGCTCATCCAGCACTCTGTTGATGGCAGCACGCATACGGTAAAGCTCAAAAGCCGATGCATGGTTCAGCGCTTTGAGGACATCCGAGAAGTTCATAGTGATTTTATTTATTCGTGATTTGGAAGATTATCGAGTCAGATTGAAATGGTCGCTCTGCCGTAGGCTGGCGGTGATAATCAGCCGCTCCATCAGGTACGAACCACGGCATTTGATGACATCAAACGCCGTGGTTCATCACCGGCTCACATGACTATCTGATGGCTCTCTCAATAGCAGCCAATATCATTCCCACTCAATTATAAACAGCACATTCATCTAATTGATTAAATTCGTAATTTAATTGCATAAACTTGACGATACCATTGTTTATACCATTCTCAAAATACTACTTTGCTATGGATATATTAAGGCACAGATTACCGACATAAAGCTGATCAGCCGAACAGTTCACTGTGCGAACCAAGCCGTGCCAACCGCAAAGTGTCAGCATCTGGTTTGCGGTAGATCAGCAGCAGATCTGGCTTGACATGGCACTCTCGATACCCAGCCCAATCACCGCTCAACGCATGATCGCGATTTTTCTCTGGCAAAGGTTCATCGACAAGCAGCAATTTCAAAATCTCAGGCAACAGCGAACCCACATCCTTACTGTGGCGCGGCGTTGCCATCACACGCCTGAAATCCCGCTTGAAGGCAGATGAACGATCAATCGTCCGCATTCAAATCAGCCATCAGTGCATCAACGCTGTCGAAACGCTTGCCCTTGCCTGATTCGAGTTCGGCAATGGCCTTGCGAGTAGTCGCGTTCGGCACTTTCACATCGAAGGGCAAGCGGCGCTCATCCGCTATACGCAGCATCAGCAAACGAATAGCGTCCGAGATGGACAGACCCATGGCTTCCAGTGCATCAGCAGCGCGTTCCTTGGTGTCTGTATCAATACGAGCGCGAACATATGTGTCGGCGGTACTCATAGCGACTCTCCTTACAAATTGGTTGGCTGAGTTTCATTGTAGTCACAAAGCGACTACACATCAAGTTGAAGCTGGGTGCAATGTTGTATCGTAGAGGACGAACGTTCTGTTGCCAGTCCATGTCCATCCAGAATCATGATCATCCCAGACGTGCTGTGGATGCTCCAGCCAACTCGGTCAGCACAATTACCGATTGCCAGATGTTCTGGAGACGTGCTGTGGATGCTCTGGTGGTGCCATCGAACTCTTGTCTGGCTTTACAGGAAACCATTTCTCGATCTCCCTTAAGCTCTTGATTCCAAAATTGCGGATGCTACAGAGCTCGTTTCTTAGATAAACATCGACAACTTTCTCTACCGTCGTCAACCCCTCCCCACGGAGAAGGCGCAATGTTCTCGGGGTAAGCTTGATGAACGGGTCAACGCTTTCGCGTATTCGTTTGTTTCGGTGAAATCGCTCTATTCTGTCTTTGACATTGTCACCCGACATTCGAAACGCACGACCGATGGCAGCATAGGACTGCCCTGCGTCCCAAGCCGCGACGATTTTCTGATCCCGTTTGCGGCGAGCCTCACGTTCCTTCGTTATTCGATCACACAGGTCAGACACGGCTGCGGCTCCCCCCAAGCACTCCGACCAAAATTAGACAAACTCAAAAAAACAATCATGATTATTTCGTGAACTGTCTGCCCATCATCGACACAACGTTTGAGTCCTGAAACTCCTTGTGAGCCTCGGTCAGTTCAACGGAGCGTTTAACCAGATCACCAAACGATCCCGGCCTCTGCTCCTCCTCCACAAGGTTTGCGATGTCATCCCTGATGTACCTGGGTTGTCGAGCGATGATGTTTGCCATCCGCTCAGGGCGTTCCAGCCCCTCCAGCAGTTTGTCCATGTTTGTCTTCTTGGTTGGTTGGTGCGCCATGCTATCGCAATATCGAGTTATCTAACAGCATGTTTCTGTGTCTTTTTCTCTGGATTCGCGCCAAGCGTAAATGCGGGCTGCCAACTTAAACGCAAAAAGTGTCATTCCTGATAATAAGACTTATCAGGAATGGCATTTGATGCGCACCGTGACCGGCCATGTTGCGCTTAGCCTCTCGGCCCGGTTCCTTGCTTGCCAATAACCCGGAGCCTCATAGTTCCTCGCTAATATCGCGAATCTCCAGCTTGAACTGCCATCCCTCGAAGGTCATCAGCATCTGACCGAAATCATCCCAGGATATTTCACGCCCATCAACAACAACGACTGGCGCGCGTTCAGCTCCGGAATAGTCACCCTCGATTCGCCCACGCACCGTCTGATCGGCAATTTGAAGCCCATGCCTGTCATCATCCGTAATATGCCTGACGGAAAGTGTTCTGCGTATTTTTGTAACCAGACGCCCCAGCAATGCGAATGAATCGCCTTCCGGGTCGCCGATCATCTGGAATTGATAGCCGTCCGGGTTCCCTTCTCGAAGCTCAACGGCATCCAGAGCGACCATATTTCCCAGCAGGCGCTGGGTGAAGTGGAATTGATGGGTTTCTCCGGCGCAGTCAGTTATCCCGATGGGTTGTATACGGATGTTGTCAAAACTCTCCAGACCCCTCAGCCTGGCCACCTCAGCATTAAAGCACCGGCTGCAAAGCAGTCGACATCCCTGATCCATGGAGGTGAAATTTATGGCATCGTGGTTCAGTGTGATCTCGCCACACCCCTCGCAACGAATTTCTTTCATATTGTTTACCCAGTCCGCCTTCAGCAAAGATTGGCTTGCAGTGTCCTCGGCATGACAGCAAATATCCTGCAATATATCAGATCAACGATTATTTGAAACTTCGCCACCCAGCGCTTCTGTCAGGTCTGTCAGCATCCTGGCCAGTTCGCCGGTCATCAGGGTGAAGTCGAGGTCAAACATCTCTTCATCGGTATCGGCCAGTGTTGTTGATTCTTCCTTGATGATGTCCAGAAATTCGAGACGCTTGATTTGCAGTTGTTCGGTCAGAACAAAGGAAATCCGGTCGTTCCAGGTCAGCCCCAGCCGGGTGGCACGTTTACCTGACGCGATATGGGCAAGGATTTCCTCTCCCTCCAATGCATGATTGGCATAACGAACCGTGGCCTTGCTTTCACCCGTGGCACGCAGTTCCAGTTCGCGGTCTATGGTGAAACCAGCCGGCGCAGCTTCTCCGGCAAGCCAGTCCGTCATGGCGGCAACAGGAGAAATTTCGGTGTGCAGCAATTTCACCGGCAGGTCATCCACCGTTTTGCTCAGTTGCTCCAATAGCTCATCGGCTTTGGCTGGGGATGCCGCCTCTATGATCAGGCGACCGTTGACAGAATCTATCCATGCAAAGGTAGCGCGCTGCATGGCAAAAGCTCTGGGGAGCAGTTCTTCGGTGACGGCTTCCTTGATGTCTTTTTTCTCTTTGCGCCCCACCTTGTAGCCCTGCTGCGCTTCAATGTCGGCGATTCGCTCTTTGACAAACCGGTTGATGATCGTGGCAGGCAGTAGTTTCTGCTCTACGCCCAGCGCAAACAGGATTTGTTGATTTGCAACGTGAACCAGGCGGTCATCGCCACGGCAGGAAACCCATCCCCTGCTTTGTTTGTCGAGCCCGCTGCAAGGTTGCAGTGGCTTGAGTGCCAGCTTTTCCTGTAGGGTGGTGGCAGTGATGGTGCAGTCGGCAGGCAGGCGATAAATGAAGATGTTTTTAAACCACATGGCGAGGGTTCCAGAAAACCGCCGATTATACTGGGCGCAACTTTTTAATTGGCGACCATCGCTGCTTTGCGATCAGGCCCGAGGTTCTGGTCAACCTAATTCGAGCATAATGGTGACCTCAAAAGTGTAAGTTTTGAATTCGCGCCAACAGATTCATGGATACAGAGCCAAAAGAAAATTTCCCAGGTTGTAACAACTGCACTCACTGCTGCATTACCCACGATGCCAATTTCAGATATGGCTACCGTGCTCTTCCCTGTTTGCGCGACCGGTGGCAAGTATTGAGGAAAAAATGATCGAGGCACCCGTTAGCATGCCACCGCAAGCGTACATGAACATCATCAGCCCGCTGATCGACAGAGCGCGGGTGGGGCTGGAGGCCGGAGAAAGGCTTCAGCCGATGGCGTTCGTTGGCAACCTGACCACAAAGGAAGTCATCCCAGTGATGATTCAGGCTGGAAGCGGGGAAGGCAAAGACCAGTCTGCGCGGACGATCCAGTCAGCGGCGTTGGCATTGGAGGCTGATTTTGTGTTCGTGATCATGGAAGCATGGACGCTTCGGCCAGACAAAATGCGCCAAATGAATGCGATTCTCGACAAGTACGGAAGCATAAGCGCATCACCCTATGCGATAGATACGTGCTCGCTTATGCTGGAAACGAGGCATGGGGTGTGGGCCGCACAACCCCAGATCAAGCCCAAGGGAATTTCCAAACAGAAACGGACAATTGGGGTAATCGAGTTCCGCTATTTCACCGAAGCTGGAGGCCGGTTTGCACACCTGTTACCCAGGAAGGAAGGCGATGAGCCACCGGCGATTTTACATTGAGGGATGAAGTTGGATTCCTTCTTTTTTAGTTGTTTTGAAAGGTTGGCAAACCGTTTAATAACAGTTCAGCAACCCTTTCAAACAGGTTTCACTTGCCACGCAGCCCAATATCTACAACAATCCGCAGTGGATTTTTAACCACCATCATAAAAGGGAGTAATAGCATGAACCGTAAAGAACTGATCGGTGCACTGGCAGGCAAGACCGGCAGCACCAAAGCGGATGCGGATCGCAATATCGCAGCGCTGCTTGAAATCATCACCGCCACCCTGAAAAAAGGCGACAACGTGGCATTGGTTGGCTTCGGTACGTTCGAAGTGCGCAAGCGCGCAGCACGCATTGGCCGCAACCCGGCTACTGGTGCAGAACTGAAGATCAAGGCATCCAAGGCTCCGGCATTCAAGGCTGGTGCTACGCTGAAGACTGCGGTCAACGGCGGCAAGAAGTAATGATGACAATATAGACCGGTGATAAAAGCCGGTCTTTATGACCCGATGAATGAAATCTTGCAATACCTGAAAACGCATGGTGAGCGGCTGGACACTGATATCGCTGAAGCCACGGGCATCTCACTTGCTACCGTGCGTTTGCAGTTAGCAGAACTTGCTGCCAAATGTGAGGTTGTGGCGTGCCATTCAATCAGGTTTAACAAGGGCAAGAAAGTCGAAGGAACCATTTACCGTGTAGCTGGATATACTCCTCCAGCAGCACCTGGCAGAAAACCAAAGGCACAGCCGGCTCTGTCGTAAATCTCCGCTCAATCACGCGATCAAGGCTTGAACGGATACACCAACTGGAAAAAAGTCTGTCACCGAGCTCAGGCGGATGACGCACCAGCACAAATCGCCTAGCTACACTCCAGCACCGGATACGCGAACCGCCCCATCACCCCTTCTGCCTTGCGCTTTTGCATTGCGCCACAGATGGCGATTACGTTGTCGCCATGCTTGTGATTGATGATGTGCATTGTCTCCAGCAACTTGAGGTGTTTTTCTTCCCGCTGTTGATCGGCCATCTGGAACAGATCGAAGCTGCCTGATTGACGGACTGCAATATCGCCGGCGATCAATCCACAGGCACGATAGAACTGGTCTGGGTCGTAAAGCGTATCCAGCGCCCTGCCCGCTTCGCTCGCCAGCAAAAAATAATCCGCGCTCGGATAGGGCAGATCAGATGTGTCGGCCTGTTTGTCGAACGACTTCAGGGTCAGGAATACCGTCAGTTGCCCGGCGGTCAGCCGTTTGGTGATGAGTTCTTTCGACAGGCGCATGGCGTGGTTGAGCAGGTGTGCATGGATAGTCTGCTTGTCCTGCGTGACTTCGCCCATCGAAGCGGTTCTGGCCACACTCTTGGGCATCCTGGCTTCGGTCTCGATCTTGTAGATGGGCGTGCCGTTGAGCTCGTGCCACAGGTCGGTACCGGCCTTACCCAACAGCCTTTTTATTTCTCGCTCCGGCACATCCGCGAAATCGGCTGCGGTGTGGATATCGAACTTGTTCAGCAGCGCCTGACGATTGCCGCCGATGCCGGGTATGTCGCGCACGCTGACGTGTTTCAGGAAATCATGGATGCGCCTGCCTGCCACGATGGTGGTGCCATCGGGTTTGTTGTATTCGGAAGCCATCTTGGCCAGGGTGCGGGTGACCGAGATGCCGACTGATACGGTGATGCCGACCTCATGCCGGACGGTGGTGCGGATCTCGTCGGCGATGGCCTGATACGGTTTGCGGTACAGGCTGCGCAGCCCGTTCATATCCATGAACCCCTCATCGATGGAGTATTCCTCGATTGCCGGGCTGTAGCGCCTGAGAATGGCAAACAACTTGTCGGAGATCAGGCCGTAATAGCGGAAGTCGGCGGAAAGGTAGTTCGCCTGCGGCAGCAGTTTCCTGGCTTCCCAGACCGGCATGCCAGTGGTGATACCGGCGGCTTTGGCATCATAGGTCTTGGCGACCACGCAGGCATCCTGGCTGGACAGCACGCAGATGGGCTGGCCTTTCAGGTCGGGGCGGCGCAACTGTTCGCAGGAGGCGTAGAAACAGTCGGCATCCACATGCGCGATGGCATTGGGCCAGTTGCTGATAAGCATGATGGATGCGCCGGCTTATTTGTACTTGCGGAACTGGCCGACGACGACACCGAAGATTTCCATGTCGCCCTTGGGATGGATGACAGGATAGGCCGGATTGGCGGGGATCAGCACATATTCGCTTTTCTCTTTGCCGAGGGTTTTCAGGGTGAATTCGTTGTCGATGATGGCGATGACCATATCCCCAACATTCGCCACGGCGCGCTTTTCCACTATGACGGTATCGCCCGGCAGGATGCCGGCATCGATCATGGAATCGCCTTTGACGTTGACCAGCACGGTGCTGGAGGGGTGCGAGACCAGATATTCGTCGATGGTTAGCTTGTCATGATTCGCATCCCCGGCCGGGCTGGGAAAACCGGCGCGCACGCTATCGAAGATGGGGCGCTCGAAAAACCGTCTGCCCGGCTTGAGGCGCTTTTCCGGGGTGGATTCCAGATAACCTTGCAGCTTGAGCCTGGCCACCAGCGCCGCCACCGGCGACTTGGACTTGAGGCCGACGATGCCCATGATGGTGGAATACGGCGGCAGCACGCCGGTTTCGGCGTAATAGTCCTGGAGCCTGGCCAGATAGGTCGAATCGATGTTTTCCATGGGGATAACGATAATGGAACGAGCGTTCCACTGTCAAGATCATTATCCGTTCAGGGCAATATTTGGTAGGGTTCCATGGTTACCGACTCGATCTTGTCGCCAAGCAGGATCAGCCGGCCTTCGAGCCGGGTGTTGCCGGTCTCGCTGAATTCGAAACGGTAGGTGCGGCGCAACACCCGGCGGCCAGACTTGTCCCGCGCCAGCGCCAGCGAGATGCTGGCGACCGTGTCGTCGAGAAATTGCACATTCGCATCGCTGCAAACATGTTTCCCCGCGTTCCTGGCGATCTCAAGGGCGCGCAGGCTGTTGAACCAGAACCACCCCAGCGCGGCCAGCAACAGCAGGAATAGCGCACTTGTCATATCCATCGTCTGGGAATTCCGAATTAACAGCCGCCGGATTTATCCGATTCTGGTGCGTGCTTTTTCATTTAACCGCAATCTCACTCGTCTCGATCAGCCTCGCCACATCACCATGACACTCCGAACATTTTCCGACAAGCAACAGGTCGCCCACCTTGACGGCTCCGGTAAAACTGGTGATGGTGACCTCATGACGGCATTTCCCGCACCAGACATTCGCGAGCAGTCGCTTCCTGGCATCGGCTGG
>CAIZNF010000373.1 GCA_903934275.1 uncultured Nitrosomonadales bacterium | reverse complement strand
TTAGTCTCTAACGGTAAAACAAACGACAACAAATTGTTGCTTGTGGATAATAAACTGTCATTCCGAACGAAGTGAGGAATCTTGATTTTCATTCCATGCCAAAAACGTCAAGATTTCTCGCGGAGCTCGAAATGACAATTCTTTTTGGCTGTTCGCCAAAGGCGAACCTCATTTTACCGGCGCAGTCTGGAAAAATGCCTAGTCTCTTACCAGCCAAATGATGTCAAAAAATGACAACAAATTTTCAACGAAACCGTAGGGTGGGCTCCGCCCACCTTGTCGGGCAGAGCCCGACCTACTGGGGATCGCTTTCCATTTTGATTCCGGCTCGCCCGGCTTGGAATAATCGTAACCGGCAGGCGTAACGAAAATTGCGCTACCGAATAATTCGCATCACTTCCGGTATCTTGCGCAGGCTGCGTATGATATTGGCGAGGTGCAGGCGGTTATTCACTTGCAGCGTGAAATGCAATGCGGTGTATTCGCCTTCGTTGGTGAAGTTGACGTTTTCGATATTGGATTCGGCTTCGGCAATCGCGGAGGCGACTTTCGCCAGCACGCCGCGCTGGTTGGCAACCACCAGTTTGATGCCGACCTCGAATGGGCGGGTAATATTTTTGTCCCACATGACATCCAGCCATTGTTCGCTGCCGCTGCGTCCTTTGCGCAATACCGTGCAGTCGTGGGTGTGTACCACCAAGCCTTGACCGCTCTTGATCACACCGATAATCGGATCACCGGGGATCGGGCGGCAGCACTTGGCGAATTGCACCGCCATGCCTTCCGTGCCCTGTATCGTGATGACTGCGTTGGACGCAGCCTCATTCGGCACAGTATCTCCGACCCGCGCCAGCTGCCGCGCCACCACCATATTGAGGCGGCGACCCAGGCCGATATCGGCAAGTATGTCCTGGCGCGATTTCATGCCGGTGTCTTTGAGCAGCTTGTCCCAGTGCGCCTCGCTCATGTCCTGCGGCTTGACCCCCAAGGCGTGCAAAGCTTGGTTGAGCAAGCGTTCGCCGAATTGCGCGGACTCGCCCGACTGCATGGTCTTGAGGAAATGCCGGATGTGGCTGCGCGCCTTGCTGGTAGTCACATAACCCAGCCAGGCCGGATTGGGTTTGGCGTGCGGGGCAGTGATAATCTCCACACGGTCACCGTTCCTGAGTCCGGAGCGCAGTGGTACCAGTTCATGGTTGACCTTGACGGCGATGCAGTGGTTGCCGATATCGGTGTGTACGCTGTAAGCAAAATCCACTGCAGTCGCGCCACGCGGCAGCGAGAGTATTTTGCCCTTGGGCGTAAATACATACACTTCATCGGGGAACAAATCCACCTTGAGGTGTTCCAGAAATTCCGAAGAATCGCTGCTCTGGCTCAGGCTTTCCAGCAACTCCTGCAACCATTGATGGGTCTTCTTGTGCAGGTCGTTGATCGAAAAATGCCCGCTCTTGTACAGCCAATGAGATGCCACCCCGGCAGCGGCGATCCGGTGCATCTCGTGCGTGCGTATCTGGATTTCAATGGGCGTGCCAAACGGTCCGAACAGTGTGGTGTGCAGCGACTGGTAGCCGTTTACTTTGGGAATGGCAATATAGTCCTTGAACTTGCCGGGAATCGGCTTGTACAAACCGTGCAACGCGCCCAGCGCCACATAGCAGGAGTCGAGATCGTCGACCAGCACGCGAAAGCCGTAAATATCCAGCACATCTGCAAAAGCAAGCGATTTACTCTGCATTTTTTTGTAAATGCTGTAAATATTTTTTTCGCGGCCGGTCACATCTGCATGGATGTGCTGCTCGGCAAGTCTTTTCCCTACCGCTTCAAGTATCTTGTTGACCACTTCGCGGCGGTTGCCGCGCGCAACCTTGAGCGCCTTTAATAACACCGCATAACGGTTGGGGTGCAAATGTTTGAAGCTTAAATCCTGTAACTCGTGGTAAATATCATTCAGGCCGAGGCGGTTGGCGATAGGTGCATAGATTTCCATGGTCTCGCGGGCGATGCGCTCGCATTTGTCGTGCGACATGGATTCAAGCGTGCGCATGTTGTGCAGGCGGTCGGCCAGCTTAATGAGAATGACGCGCACATCGCGTGCCATTGCCAGCAGCATCTTGCGGAAATTTTCCGCCTCCGCATCCTCGCGGGTCTCAAACCTGATCCGTTCCAGCTTGCTCAGGCCATCGACCAATTCCGCGACGGGCTTGCCGAATTTTTCGGCGACCTGCTCGGTCGTGATGTCGGTATCTTCGACCACGTCGTGCAACAACGCGGCGATGATCGCCTGGACATCAAGGTGCAGGGTGGTGAGAATGCGCGCTACGGCAATCGGGTGGGAGATGTACGGGTCGCCGGACTGGCGCGTCTGGCCTTGATGGGCGGCATGGCTGAATGCGACCGCTTCACGGATGTACTCGACATCCTGCGGTTTAAGATAGGCGGAGATTTCCCCGATAAGCAGGTCTGTGTCGGCCATGTGAACTCAAGAGACTAGGCCTGGCCGCGGTTGAGGATTTCCTTGCCCACCTTGCCTTCACTGATTTCGCGCAACGCGACAACGGTGGGTTTGTCATTGCTTTCTCCCACCAAGTGGTTTGCCCCGTTGGCCAGCTGGCGAGCGCGATAAGCGGCAACCAGAGTTAACTCAAAACGGTTGGGGATGTGTGTGAGGCATTCTTCGACGGTGATACGGGCCATGATTTACTCCGGGTGTTGTAACTGGTTGATGAGGGTCTGATAACGGGTTAATTGTGCGGCACAGCGCAGTTTGGCGGAAAGCACCACGGCATTCAGTTCGCGCAATGCTTCATTCAGATTGTCGTTGATGATAACATAATCGAACTCGGCGACATGGGCGACATCTTCGCGTACTGCGGCCATGCGCTTGGCAATCACCTCGTGATTATCCTTGCCGCGCCCTTTCAGGCGCTGTTCCAGCGCTTCCAGAGAAGGCGGCAGGATGAAAACGCTGATGCATCCAGGAAACAGTCGGCGTATTTGCGCGGCACCCTGCCAATCGATTTCCAAAAGAATATCGCGCCCCTTGGCATTTTCCTGGCTGATCCAGATTTGCGACGTGCCGTAAAAATTGCCGTAAACTTCCGCGCTTTCCAGAAACTCGCCGCGCTCCGCCATCGCAAGAAAAATCTCGCGGCTGACAAAATGGTAAGCTTTGCCATCATGCTCGCCCGGACGCGGGGCACGCGTGGTATAGGAAACTGACAAATCGATCTGCGGGTTGATATTGAGCAGGGCATGTACCAGGCTGGTTTTTCCCGCACCGGAAGGCGCGCTGATGACGAACAAATTTCCCGACATGATTTACTCCTCGTTAAATTTGAATCTGTATTAGATTCACGACCCTAAGCCGGACGAGCCGGAAC
>CAIZNF010000372.1 GCA_903934275.1 uncultured Nitrosomonadales bacterium | reverse complement strand
GGGCACGCTTCGCTTTGCCCAACCTACGCAATGATCTCGAATTCTTATAGCGGCTTGCTGACCTTCATGATGCCCGGATCTTCCTCGCTGATTTTGTTGGTAAAGCCGAGGCGGTTCATGAGTTTTAGCATGTTGTAATTATTGTTTAACACCTCGCCCTCGATAATCTTTAATCCTTTGGAGCGCGCCGCTTCCATCAGCGAGACCATGAGCTTTTGCCCCAAGCCCTTGCCGGTGATGTTGTCCGCCACCACCAACGCGAATTCGCAGGACTCGCCATCCGGGTTGATGGCGTAACGCGCCACTCCCAATTCGATTTCCTTGTCTTGCTCAACGGTGACGGCGATCAGCGCCAGCTCTTTGTTGTAGTCGATCTGGGTGAAGCGCACCAGCATGGTTTCGGTGAGTTCCTGCATGCTGTTCATGAAGCGGAAGTATTTGGATTCTTCCGATAAGCCGCGCACGAATGCTTGTACCAGTTCGGCATCTTCCGGGCGGATCGGGCGGATTGTGATGTCGGTGCCATTGGCAAGTTGCCACTGGCTGACCAGTTGGGTGGGATAGGGGTGGATTGCCATGTGCGCGTAGCGGTCGGCGCTGGGCTGGCGATATTCCACCACCACGCGCGCATCGGCGGCCAGTGCGCCGTTTTCGTCGAGGATCAGCGGATTAATATCCATCTCTTTCAGCAACGGCAGTTCGCAGGCCATTTCCGACACGCGCAGCAACACGTCTTCCAGCGCACTCATGTTGGCCGGAGGCATGTTGCGGAATGCACCGAGCATTTTGGCGATACGGGTACCCTGAATCAGGTCTTTGACCAGGAAATTATTGAGCGGTGGCAGGGTGACCGCGCGGTCACCCATAATTTCGACGGTTGTGCCGCCCGCGCCGAAGGTGATCACCGGGCCGAACACCGGGTCGCTGGTTACACCGATCATCAGTTCGCGGCCATTCGCTTTGACGATCATCGGTTCGATGGAAATGCCATCCATCTTGGCATTGGGCCGGTTGCGTTTGACGTTGTCGTGAATATGCTGGTAGGCGGCGCGCACCTCAACGGCATTATTCAGGTTGAGCAGCACACCGCCAGCATCGCTTTTGTGCGTGATGTCATGTGAATTGACTTTCATCGCAACCGGAAATCCGAGCTGCTGGGCGATCAGCAACGCTTCGTTGGGCGAGTGTGCAATCATGGTCTTTGCGACGGGAATATGAAACGCCGAGAGCAGCGCTTTGGATTCCATTTCGGTCAGCACCTTGCGATGCTCCTGCATCGCGCCCTCGATAATCAGCCGCGCGCTTTCCACATCCGGCTCGATGTGATGCGAGAAAGATCCTGGCATCTGCATCAGCAGCTTCTGGTTGCGGTAATAAGCGGACAGATGGGAGAACACTTCCACTGCCGGTTCCGGCGTGCGAAAATGCGGTTTGTGCGCCTTGGTGAACGCATCGCGCGCCGCAGATACTTGCGTTTCGCCCATCCAGCAAGTCAGCAACGGCTTGCTGTGGTTGTTGGATAGTTCGATCAGCACCTGCGCCGATTCCAGCGGCTTGGTCATCGCCTGTGGCGTAAGTATCGCCAGCACACCGTCCACGTTGTCGTCTTCCAGGCAAGCCTTGACGGCATGATGGTAACGATCCGCCTGCGCGTCGCCGATCACGTCCACCGGATTGGCGTGCGGCCAATTCGGCGGCAGATGCTGGTTGAGATATTCGATGGTGGCATCCGACAGGGTGGCTATCGAGAGCCCCAGATCGACGGCACGATCCGTCGCCATCACGCCGGGGCCACCGCCGTTGGTGACGATGGCGATGCGGTTGCCGACCGGGCGGAAGCCGCACGACAGCGCCTTGGCTGCGGTGAACAGTTGCGTGATGGTCTGCACCCTCACCACGCCGGCGCGGCTGACTGCGGCATCGAACACGTCATCCGCGCCGACCAGCGAAGCGGTATGTGACATCGCCGCCTTTGAGCCTGCCGCATGGCGGCCGACCTTGACCAGAATCACCGGTTTGATGCGAGCGGCGGCGCGCAGTGCGCTCATGAAGCTGCGCGCGTTGCGGATGCCTTCGATGTACATCAGAATGCTGTGGGTGCTGGAATCGGATACCAGATAATCGAGGATCTCGCCGAAGTCCACATCGGTCGAGGAGCCCATCGACACCACGCTGGAAAATCCCACATCATTGCTCTGCGCCCAATCAAGAATCGCGGTACACAACGCACCGGACTGCGATACGAAGGCAATGTTGCCGGTGTTTGCGCCGCCCTTGTTGAAGGTGGCATTGAGGCCGATGGAGGGGCGCATGATGCCCAAGCAGTTCGGGCCGATCAGGCGGATTTTGTAGCGGTGTGCAGCTTCCAGCAATTCCTTTTCCAGCGCCACGCCAGCCGCCCCTGTTTCACCGAATCCGGCAGTGATGATGACCGCCGCTTTCACGCCGTGGATGCCGCAATTTTCTATAATGCCTGGCACGGTCTGTGGCGGTGTGGCGATTACCGCGAGTTCAACCGGCTCATTGATGTCGGCGATGGAGGCGTATGCGCGCTTACCCTGCACTTCCGGGTTTTTTGAATTGATCGGATACAGCGCGCCCTTGAAGCCGCTTTCCAGCATATTCTGAAACACGATTTGGCCAACCGAATCCGGTCGTTCACTGGCACCGAATACCGCGACGGACTTGGGAGCGAACAAGGTGTTGAGATAATGCTTGCCCATGACGTTTCTCCTCGTGTGGTGGATTGGGTATGATAGCACTGTACCATTGCCAATACATTACCATGCAAACTGCCTACATCAGCCACTCGCTCTGTCTCAAACATGACATGGGCGCACATCACCCGGAATGCCCGGAGCGCATCCATGCCATTGAGGATCAGTTGATCGCTTCCGGGCTGCTGGATTATTTGCAGCGGCATGACGCGCCGGAGGCGACGCGCGATCAGCTGTTGCGCGTGCATGAAGAAAGCTACATCGATTTGATCGAGTCCAGCGTGCCGCAGCGGGGCATGGTGCAACTCGATGGTGATACGGCGATGAACCCGTTCAGCTGCAAGGCCGCGTTGCGCGCCGCCGGAGCCGTGGTGCTGGGCGTGGATCTGGTCATGGCAGGCAAGACCGAGAGCGCCTTCTGCAATATCCGTCCACCCGGCCATCATGCCGAGCGCGCGCGTGCGATGGGGTTCTGTATTTTCAACAACATCGCGGTCGGCGCGGCTCACGCATTGGCGCAGCACGGTTTGCAGCGCGTCGCCATCGCGGACTTCGATGTGCATCACGGTAACGGCACGGAAAATATTTTTTACAACGAACCGCGCGTGATGTTGTGCTCCACTTTTCAGCATCCGTTTTATCCGTATTGCGGAACCGACAGCGGCAACGATCACATCATCAACGTGCCGCTTGCCGCCGGAAGCGGCGGCGAAGAATTTCGCACCGCCGTCACACAGCGCTGGCTGCCTGCGCTGGAACGCTTTCAACCAGAGTTGGTGCTGATTTCGGCAGGATTCGACGCGCACCGCGATGATGATATGTCGATGCTCAGGCTGGTTGAAGCCGACTATGCGTGGGTGACCGGAGAGTTAAAACATATCGCTGGAAAATACGCGCGCGGCCGCATCGTATCGGCTTTGGAAGGCGGTTATGAGCTGCCTGCGCTGGGACGGAGCGTGCTGGCGCATCTCAAGGCGCTCAGCGGTCTGTAATTCCCGTTGTACCTAAGCCGGACGAGCCGGAACCGAAAATGTAGGTCGGGCTCTGCCCGACATGGTGGGCAGAGCCCACCCTACGGTTTCATTATCGTTATTGAGCCTTTTAAATTTGTTTGTGTTTTTCGTGACTAATCGTGGATAACTGTTTTTTCTAGGTTGTAGGAACTCAATCCATCGATCGATAGATACAGTGGGCTATCGCCCGATAATTGGTTTCGGCTCGTCCGGCTCAGGTTCGCCTGAAATAACCTGATTTTTCCGCGCTGTTCAGAGTTTTGCTTGCCATCCAAGCTGTTATCTTGGCATTATGTGCAATGAGTCTAAATTCGGTGAGCGCATCGAATCATCACGGGGGTAACGCCATGTCAAAACCAGCCAATATCCGTTTAGTCAGCAACGACAGCGATGAATATATCGCCGAGTCGCAAGCCATCCAAGAGGCGCGGGCGCGTCTGGAGGCTGAAACGGAGGCTAGTCTTTCCGCGCAGGCGCGAGCCAGGGCCGATGCGCATGCGCGGGCGGTGGCTGAAGCGCGAGCACGGACCGAAATTGACCTTACCGCACAGATTGAGGCCAATTGCCAGGATGTGGCGAGACACGCCGAGATGGTCAGAGTCAAGCTTGAAGCAGAGAAAAAACTGGCCCGTGAGTTGCAGGAAAAACTGGCTTGCGAGTTGCGGCTTCAGGAGGAAAGCCAGGCGAGACTGCGCGCCGAACAGCAAGCGCAAGAGGAGCTGAACCAGCGTTTTCAGCACGAACAAATCGTGCGGGCTGCCGCTGAGAGCAAGGCCAAAATGGAGCGTGAATTGGCGGCGTTGATCGAGCAGCAGCGCAAGGCGGAACAAGATGCCCAGTTGCGTGCCGAAGCAGAGATTCATCACATGCAGATTGCCGTCTCCGAAACTATGGCTCGCGCCGAGCGGGCCAGGGTGGAACGCCATGCGGCCGAGCAGGCGCAAAGAAACCATGCGGATGAAAAACTGAGGCTTGAGATCCAGTTGCGGGACATGGCCATACAGCGAACGGAAAGTGAAGCAGAAGAAGCGCGCGCAATAAAAAATCGGGCGGAAGTTGAGCAACAAGAACTGGAGCAGAGGCACAAGCGTGTTGAAGCCGAACAGCGTGCCGCGCAGGCAGCGGAAAGCCGCGCCAAAATGGAGCAGAAATTCGCCAAGCTCGTTCTGGAAAAAGAATCGACAGACCAGGCTATTGCACAGGCCGTGGATGAAAAAATCAGCAAAGAGCAGCAGGTTGCCGAGCTGGCGAGTTCCAAACTTATGGCCGAGCAAGCCGCGGCTGTGGCTGCGGATGCGAGGTCGCGCGCCGAAGCGCTTGCACTGGCCGAGATCGAGGCGCGGCTTGCCGCCTATCGGGATGCCGAGCATGCCGCCCAGGCGCGTGCGGAAGCGGATCGTGCCGCCGCAGAGGTTGCCGTTCAGCGCAGGCTTACCGAGGATCAGGCAAAAAGCGATGCCGAAGCGAGAGAGCGCAATGAGCGTTTGTTACATGAGGCCGCAAACAAGCGCGCTGAGGCGGAGGCGGTAGCACGGGCGATGGTTGAACGCAAACTCAAGGCGGAACAGGATGGGGCCGCATTACTGCTGGCACAGGCCGACATCGACAAAAAAATTCTGCGCCAACAGGAGGAGGGTAACGCTTCGTTGCGGCAGTTCGAGCAAGAGGCAAAAGATCGGCTGTCCGCTGAAACTATGGCCAACCACGCGGCCGCGCATAAGTTGCAGGCGGAGATGGATTTGGTTGTGCTCGCGCAACAGCGCGCCGAAGTGGAATTGAAAGCCGCGCAAGAATTGGATATGAAGTTGCAGGCGGAAACCAAGGAAATCGCTGCTGCAAATGAACGTGCCTCCGCACTGCAAGAAGCGCGCCGCATAGCCGAACTGAATACCGAAACAGAGAAACGCACCCGCGCCATGATTGAAGAGCGCACGGCCGCCGAGCAGCGCGCCATCGACAAAGCTAACGAGCGCATCGAATTCGATGAGCGTGCCAAAGAAATAGCCGAGGCAACGGAGAAATTGAATGAGCAAGCGCTTCGGGATGCGCAGGTCGCGGAGCATGCTGCCAAGCGCGCCATTAATATTGCCAAAGTTCGTGTGGAAACCGGAAGCAAGGCTATTAAAATTGAAGAAGAAAAAATTCGTGCCGAGGCGCTTGCCACTGTTGCCTTCAGCAAACAGATTGCCGAAGCGAAGCAGGTGCGCGATACGGCAATGTCACGTGCGGAGAATATGGCGAAACTGCGTGTCGATGAAGATCGCAAGGCCGCAGAAGCGGAGCGGGAGCGCCTTCGTTGTGAAGCGCAGGCGGCAATTGTTGCGCGCAAGCTTGCCGAAACTGCCGGAAAATCTGGATTAGCTGCCAGGCAGCGCGAGCATATCGAAACCAAATTGCTTGAACATGAACAGCGTCATCTCGACCATGTGAACGAATTGCTGGCGCAAATTGCACAACGCCATTCGCTGGCGGCCGAAGCGGAGCAGGCCATTCTGGCGCGTATTGAGGAAGAGTTTTTGGCGGTGCAGGCCGAGCAGGATAAAATTGCGGCGGAGCAGGCTGCAAAGGATCGCGCCAGGGAAGTTATAGAAACGGCCAAGCGACAGCATGAGGAAATTGTATTGACCGTTGCCGAAGCTTCCGAACAACGTGTTGCCGAGGAACAGCGGGCTGCCGAGGCAGAGCTGGCGCGGCTGAAAGCCGAGCAGGCAGCGCAAGTTACAGCGCGTGAAAGGATCTTTATCGCGGAGCGGGCCGAACAAACCGCCTTGCGCCAGTATGAGGAGAAAAAAACACTGCTGGCACAGCAACAGGCGAGATTAAAAATCGAGCAGCAGGTGTTGGTCGAAATTGAATTGAGGGTGAAATCCGAGGTGCAGGCCAATGCGGCATTGAGCGACAGGGAAGCCGCTGAACGGAGTGCACAGGAAGTGGCGCAATATAAGACAGCATTAGAAAAAGAAAAGATGCTGCTTGAAAAACAACGTGCCGAGTTGGACGATCAGGAAAATGCGTGGCTTAGCGCACAAGTCGAACAGTCGCGCGTCGAAGTGGCCGCGTTTCAACTTATGGCACGCTTGCGCAAGAGAAATAAAATTGTTCGACTAGCTGTAGGTACCGGGCTGGTTTCGGCTATGGCAGCATTTATTTGGTTTGCACTGCCAATGCTTGAAACTCAGAAAACAATCCCCGCGCTGCCTGTTGTTGTCAGCCAACCGGTTCATCCCGCCATGAAACAGGCGGATAATGATGCGCTTGTCGCCGCTCAGGGCGGAGCAATAAACGAGCAAGTTAAACCGGAAACTTATTTGGTTATGGGCGACTTGAAAATGTCCGATCAACTTGGGGGAAAAGATTAGCCCATCTTTGTTTCTTTCAAAACTGTCTCTTACCAGTCAAAAAATGACAGGAATTTTTTCAATGAAACCGTAGGGTGGGCTCT
>CAIZNF010000371.1 GCA_903934275.1 uncultured Nitrosomonadales bacterium | reverse complement strand
GATGGCCTTGCGTATATCCTGATAGCGCGTGGGAATTGAATCCTGTGGATTGGGCAATACCGATAGAAAGTCGGCGGTGAGCAGACCAAGATCACGAACTTGATGTAGTGATGCCGCCGCCAAAGTGGCGAGTTGCTGGAAGAGAGGTAGATTAACATCCGTTTCCTTGATGCTAGCACGGCTAAGCTCAGGTACAAAGGGTGCGTGCAGGTGAAACCGAAGACCAGACGTTTCTTTCTCAGCAGGAAAGAAAACTGCCACTCGCCCCGATGTTGCAGGAATTATTTTTAGCTGTTTGACCAGTCCCTTCTTGGGATCAAAGTCCTGCACGTTTGGCAGAAAGTCGAGTGCGTAAGCAACCGCGACTCGCTGTTTCTCCAGACACGCTACCGCCACAGCTTGATCGAATTTTAGAAAGTGAGAGCTGGCTGTTGCCTTGACACCTATTTGCTTGAGAACTTCGAAGTGATTGTCGGAGTGCTTGAACCGCAGAACTTCTCCAGACTCAGCCTCCGCGTTCTGCCAGTGGATCGATTCTAGATGGGAAAGAAATAGCAGCGTTGTTTCCGCTAGATATTTCAGGCCAGAATCAATTTCGGCGTAGGCATCTTTGGGCTTCTTATCGGGATTATTAAATGGAAAATAAAAGCGGGTTTTCGTTCCGATTTCTGGATCACGTTCTACATGCTCTGGCAGTATAAGCTGTAAAATTTTGAATGAAAAATCGCCTGACCATACAATGGGCGTGAGCGTATAAACAAAGACAGATTTGAACCCAACTCCAAACTTTCCTATTTGATCTGCTGTCTTGCTCTTAGTGCTATTGTGAATTCCAGTTATTGCCCTGACGTCAGCTTCTGTAAAGGTACGTTTACCGTCGTGCTCAAACAAACAACCTTCTGATGTCAAACGAAAAACCGCTTCCGTCGCTCCGGCATCTTCTGCATTCTGAAGCAACTCAAAAACGAAGTGTGCTTTGTCTGGATAAAAATCTTCAAAAATATCCAGATTAATATCCCCCCCGTTGGCCTCCAGTCCATCCAATAATATCCGGCGTTTTGACGCGAGTTCTTCAATAAAGCTCCGACTCATTTCTTTTCCACCACAACCACAACCACAACCACAACCACAACCCCAAACGCCACCGCCTCGGCGCGAATATCTGCCGCTTCCTTGGCAGCCTCCAATTTACCCTTGTGGAGGTTGTAGTCAGCCTTTATACGGTCATGTTCCGCTTGTCTCATGATGCGAATTTTATCTTCCGCAGCCTTGCTCAACTGGTCATTCACTTGGTGCAGTCGCGCTTTGGTGCTGGCCATCAAGCTGTTTAGGCGGTAAGCCACCAATTGTTGGTTAAACTCCTTGTGATTCGCCAGCGCGTCGCGCCAGCGTTGATGGTGGCGGGTTTCGAGTGCATCGAACACGGCTTGCGCGGGCAGTTCGCTTTCCGCTACTGGAAGCGCGTCATGCAACAAGGTGAACAACTTCGCTTCGATTTCCGGCGATTCCGCCACAGCCACCAGCTCACAATCGGCGCGAACACCTTGCTTGTGCCACTGGTAAAGGGCGAAGGGATATACCCCCGCTGCCAGTTCCGCCGTCTGTGCCCGACACTGGACATAAACCGGCTGACGCGGGTGCAGGTGGGCGGCGGCCTGGCGCAGCAGCGGGTGTGCGGGGTGCAGCAGCGCAGCCTTGGGATTATCGCTGGCGCAATCCTGATCGAAGGTGATTTCGACGTGTGGCGTATTTCCTTTGAGCCAGCGCTCCCAAGCTCTCGCCTCCTGATTGTCGGCTTTCAGTTTCTGAAAATCCTCCAGCAGACGGGTGCGCGCATCGGCATCCAGTCGCAGAGTTTTGAGGACTTGATTGCCGAGTATGACTTCATGCTCTTTGCCGGAACGGTCACGCAGGTAAAGGGCTGCAGTTGAATGCAGTGCTTCCGGCGTGAGCCAGCCGCTGGTCGGGGTAGTCAAGTCATCGTCATTGGGCAGACTTAAGCCAAACAATTCGGTGGCGCGGCTTTCCAGCGATTCCTGTTCCTGAATCTCGCGTAGTTCGTTGTCCGCCAGTTGTTGCAGCCGCTCTTGCCGCTGTTGCGGGGTCAGGTCGAAGCTTTCGGAAATAGCGCGCAGTTGCTGGCTGATCTGGCCGAGGATTTCTTCGCTCGCGCCCAGCGCTTGCTGGAATACGCCGATGCGCAGCAGGCAGCGTTCGTAGATGTCAGCATCCACCGTGCCGGGGGTGATGAGGTTGTTAATGACCACAACTTCGCTTTTTTGCCCGTAGCGGTCTATACGCCCGATGCGCTGTTCGATGCGCATCGGGTTCCACGGCAAATCGTAATTGACCATGCCATCGCAGAACTGGAAGTCCAGGCCTTCGCTGCCGACTTCGGTGGAGAGCAGCACGTCCAGTGTGTCGGCTTGCTCTCTGGCTTGTGCAAAGCGTTGGCGGATGTCGCGGCGGTCTTCGTCCGCTACGCCGCCGTGGATCACACCGATGCGGATGCCTGCCGCAAGTAGATTTCGCTCCAGATAAAATAAGGTGTGGCGGAAGCTGGTAAACACCAGTAGCTTGTTATTAGACAAGGCTTGCTTGTCGCGGATGATGGCGAGGAAGGCATCCAGCTTTGGGTCGGCTGGATCAAGCAGCCTTGCGGCCTGGCGCAGTTGTTCTATTTCGGCCTGCAAACTGCCCGGCGGCAAAACCTCCACCTCGTCCGCTTCATCGTCGTTGATTTCCGCCAGACCAAGATCGTCCAGCTTGCCATCCAGCCATTGGTCTATGAACGGCGCCAGCGCGTAGAGGCAACTGGCCGCCTGCCGTCGCAGGGTGGAGAGCATGAACAATACCGCCTGCTGCCCGTGGCTTTGCTTGAAAATCCGCGCTGCCGTAGCAATCAACTGGTCGTGAAAGGCTTGCTGGGCATCAGTAGCCGGGATGGAAATTGTTTCCGGCTTGCGAGTGGTGAAGTTGCCGATGTCGCGCCGACGTGTGCGATTGATAAGGCTGTCGAAAGTGGAAAATCGCTCGATTTCTCGAATCAAGGCAACCCGTGTGGCTGGGCTGATTTCCGGTTCGACAAGCATATCCAGTACACGCTGAAAATCGGGGGTTTCAATGAAAGCAAATGTCCCTGCCGCCGCCTTTAATTCCGCCACTGCTTGTTGCTGGCTATCTGCTGCCGCAGAGCGCAGATGATTCGCAGCCGCGTGGATATGCGGGTTGGGTTCGGCCATGAAATCAAAGCTGGCTCGGTCTATTACCAAGTCTGGGCGCAGCACGTTGAGCAAGGTGAACAAATCCTGATTGCCCATCTGGATAGGAGTGGCGGTCAGAAAAATCACCGCCTCGGCGTGGTCGCAGAAAAATTTTACGCCTTGGTGCAACCATGTGGTGGCGTTGCGAATGTGATGCGCCTCATCCACGATGACCAAGTCGAAGCGTGGTGGTGGATCAAGGTCGAGTAACCCTTTGGTTTTCTTGCCGCGCTTTTGAGATTTGCCATGGAGCATGGCTTCATCGAACAAGGAAAACGGCAGAATGGTGCGGCTGTGCTGGCGCGGCCATTCGCCGTCGAGGTCTGTTTCGTGTAAGCAATGGCGCAAGGTGTCACCATCAAGATGGGTGAACTCTTCGCCGAAACGCTTCATTTCGTTACGCCACTTGCCTTCGGCTACCAGTGGCTTGGGGCACAGGATCAGCACCGATTTAATTTCGGCGCGGGCTTGCAGCTCTTTCAGAATCAGCCCCGCTTCGATGGTCTTCCCGACGCCTACATCGTCGGCGATCAGCAAACGCGGTCGATCTGCGCGCAGCAGTTTGAGTACGGGGCGATATTGATACGGTACATAGCGCACTCGCCCTGAATGCAATGAGTAAAGATTGGCGGAAGATGGCGAAGACAACATCAGAGAAGTCAGTCGTGCGTGAAACTCTGCAAGCGGAAGAGGCATTCTCTCATCCTGCTCGTATGGAATTCCTTCAAGTTGGCTCTCGTAGTAATTCGTTGTCTTGTTGTTCTCAAAAACCGAGTAGCGGCGTTCTCCTACCAAATTGGGCAGTGTCGAGAGGATAGGGAAAACCTTGGTATGGTTAGATTTCAGGCGCACCAACTGACCGGGCACAAAGCCGTCCAGGATCGCCATTGCTTGCGGCACTGCTGCTACGGCAGGCACAACAGAAACAGGTGACGCGACAAGAAGCGGCAAAGATGATGCCGGAGCAACCAGCGGCGAAAACAGCGTCAGTTGCCGCTGTTTGAAAGTGGCTATTTGAGTTTGTACTGCATCGCTTACCCCAAGCATTCTTGCCAGACGTTCCAAGGTGTCGGCATCGCGGTAGTTATCGCGCGGATCTGTTTCTGCTGCCGTGACGTGCGCCCAACGATTACGGATGGTCTGCGCCTCTTTCAGCCAATTGCGACATTCTTTTGCCCAATTGAAGCGAGAAGATAGCTCGAACCAGTTTTGATCTAGCACTCGCAGCAACGCGGCCAAGTCGAGACCGGAAAGTTCATTTGTACCAGATTGCTTGACCCGCTCCTGCTGTTGAAATGTTAACGCTGTGAGAACGTACCGATCCCACCAATCTTTGGATAATTGAGGCAGCCATTCTTTCAGCAAGCCTCTAAGTTCATCAGTGAATGATTGCAACAAGCTATTCATAACTGCACCAGTTTTTTGTTCCATGTGATGCTAACACGAAGGGTGAGTCTGATTGCAGGCTACAGATGTGGTCAGGGATAGCAACCACAAGAAGCAGAATCCATTAGTCCGGCTTATCATCTTGCATTTCCACACTACAAACCCCACAAATAATCTTTGTTCCCGGAGCAACCCAAGCCTTGCTACCACACTGCGGGCATGTTAGTTTTTCTCTCGTAGGTGCTTTTTTCGGTGCTGGACGATAAACCGCAGCCTTGCCTTGTATTTCTTCCGGCAACTTGGTTACGGGTGGTGGGGAGACTTCATACTCGATACCAGCATCCTTCAACTTCTGAATTTCTGCAACTTGGCTTTCAGGCGCTGCTGGCAAATGCCTGTCCAACCATGGTATGACAAAGCCATCTCCCACCAATCTTCGGCATGATGTCAAGAAAATACCATCTGGAATAATGTAGTGGCTCAATGATCGACCGGTTCTCTTCCCGCCTGGAAGTCCAGTATCTGATGGCATCAATCCTAGCAATTCCATCTTTTTTGCCCATTCCTGATTATGAGCATTGGATGGCGACGGTGTAGCAAAGTGTTGCTGCCAGTGATGCACCATTTCATGTACCAAGGTCGACAACACAGATTCAATCGGGCGCAACGTAAAAAAGCCCGGATGCAATCCTAGCTCGTCGATTTGTTCACCTTTTAGCGAGATGAATCTGCCTGCATGATGATAGCCATAGACGCGGCTCGCCGACCGCAAGGTAATGAGGCAAGGCGGCAAATTCCCTTCAAACATTTCAGCATTGAAGTGATCGAATGCTCCCTGAAGTGCAGAATAAAAACTGGTAGTTGGCGAAATTGGGATATTCATCATTTATGGCCTGCACAACCTTTTGCATCGATGTCCAGCGGTCAGAATACCCCATCCAATCCGCGCACGGCATAAATATAAAGGTGGCCTTGAGAGCGAAACAACACGGTGAGAAATTCTTTAAATTCCACACCGCTGAGTTGGTCGAGCTCTGTCGCTTTAGCCGCACCAAACCGCTGTTGCCATGCATCCTGTTCGTTTTGCTTCTTGCTCAAAACCCGGTGTTGGTGTTGGACTTGGGCATATTGCAGCGTGTTGCGCAGGTGGTGAGCTTCCCTGTCTTCCTTTGATGGCGGCTTACTCTTTGACGGGAGTCCATTGGCCGGTGCACAAGGAGGTGATTTTTTTGTAAACGCGCACTCCACACCAGCCATGCAATACCAGCGAAAAACAGGGTGAAAAATAGGTCTTTCATGGGCGTGGGCGTGATGGAGCATGATGTACAGAATTAGTCCGCCTGTTTACGCAAAAACGACGGGATGTCCAACATATCCATACCGGATTTCTCCATCGCATCCACCGTTGCCCTGCGCCCGCTGCGGATATATGCGGGGGTGTCCAGTTCCGGGTAATTGATGTTGGAATTGGCGATCGGCTCGTCATGCGTACCGGTGCGCTGGCCAATTTCATCGTTGCGGTAAACCATTTCCGGCTTTTGTTTGGTGACGCGCGGCGCGCCCAACCCGGTCGCGACCACGGTTACGCGCAATTCTTCGCACATTTTCTCATCGAACACCGAGCCGACGATCACGGTCGCTTCTTGTGCGGTAAATTGGACGCACTTCATCACCTCCTCGATTTCTCTCAGTTTCAAACCGCTCGAAGAAGTTATATTCACCAGCACACCGCGCGCGCCGGACATGTCAACATCCTCCAGCAGCGGGCTGGCAATCGCCCCCTCTGCCGCAAGGCGCGCACGATCGGGCCCCGAGGCAACTGCTGAGCCCATCATCGCCATGCCGTTTTCCGACATCACGGTGCGCACATCGGCGAAATCCACGTTCATGAAACCTGTCACATTGATCACTTCTGCGATGCCTGCCACTGCGCCCTGCAACACACCATTGGCGGCCTTGAACGCCTCCGGCACGGTGATATCTTCGCCCAACACCTCCATCAATTTTGAATTCGGCACAATGATCAGCGAATCGACATGTTCGTGCAACGCATCGATACCTGCTTTGGCGAAGCGCATCCGGTTGCCTTCGTAGGCAAATGGCTTGGTAACCACCGCAACGGTCAGGATATCCATTTCACGCGCAATTTGCGCGATGATCGGAGCGGCACCCGTTCCGGTTCCGCCACCCATGCCGGCCGTGATGAACACCATGTTCGCGCCGCTGATTATTTCTTTGATGCGCTCGCGATCTTCCTCGGCGGCAGCTTGTCCGACCGAGGGTTTGGCACCGGCTCCCAGACCCTTGGTGATGTTTGCTCCGATCTGCAATTGGGTGCGCGCCTTGCTGCGCTTGAGCGCTTGCGCATCGGTGTTGATGACGATGAACTCGACACCCTGCACGCCCTGCTCGATCATGTGATCCACGGCATTGCTGCCGCAACCGCCCACCCCGATCACCTTTATGACCGCATCCTGTGCTTCCGCTTCCATTAGCTCGAACGACATCGTTTTCTCCTTTTATAGTTGCAACTCAACCCTGAAACCAAACCTGCGAATCCCCGCAAAACAAGGGGCGCATCCAAATTTAAAAATTACCTTGAAACCATGCTTTCATTCTTGCCAGCACATCGCCAAACGAGTTCGATTTCATGCGCGTATCCTCGTTGCGCTGATAGTGCTCCAAGCCATACATCAACAGCCCCATACCGGTTGACATGCGCGGCGTTTTCACCACATCAGACAATCCTCCTGCATATTTTGGAATCCCCAAACGCACCGGCAGGTGGAAAATTTCCTCTCCCAGTTCGACCATGCCCTGCATGGCGCTGCTACCCCCGGTAATCACGATGCCGGACGACAGCAAATCCTCGAAGCCGCTGCGGCGCAGCTCCGCTTGCACCAGCGAATACAGCTCCTCGACGCGCGGCTCGATCACTTCCGCCAGAGTCTGGCGCGACAGCATGCGCGGCCCGCGTTCGCCCACGCCGGGCACTTCGATCGCGCCGTCATCAGCCAACTGGCGCAACGCGCAGCCGTGCTTGATCTTGATATCGTCGGCATCCTGCGTGGGGGTGCGCAGCGCCATCGCAATGTCATTGGTGATCTGATCCCCGGCAATCGGGATCACGGCGGTATGGCGTATGGAGCCGCCGGTGAATACCGCAATATCGGTGGTGCCGCCGCCAATATCCACCAAGCACACGCCCAATTCCTTTTCATCTTCTTCGAGAACCGACTTGCTCGAAGCCAGCGGTTGCAGAATCAATTCGTTGACCTCCAACCCGCATTGATGAATGCACTTCATGATGTTCTGCACCGCAGCCACCGCACCCCTGACTATATGCACTTCGACATCCAGGCGCATGCCGCTCATGCCGAGCGGTTTCTTGATGCCTGTCTGTCCGTCAATGCTGAATTCTTGTTCGAGGATATGCAGAATCCGCTGGTCGTTCGACAAGCTGATCGAGCTGGCGGTTTCAAGGACGCGGTCCACATCGGCCTGGCTCACTTCCTTTTCCTTGATCTTAACCATGCCGCGCCCATTGATGCTGCTGATATGACTACCCGCGATACCGGTATGCACCGCGCGAATCTTGCAATCCGCCATCAGTTCGGCCTCTTGAAGCGCGAGCTTAATCGCGCCCACCGTCGCTTCGATGTTGACCACCATGCCCTTTTTCATACCGTCGGATGCGTGCATACCCATGCCGATCACTTCCAGCATGCCGTCCTGCGTGACCTCACCGACAATAGCCACAATCTTGGATGTACCAATGTCCAGTCCAACCACCAGGTTTTTGGCTTCCTTGCTTCTGCTCATCAGTTGCTCCGTTTCAAAAGACAGGGAACACAATCAGCGGCTTGGCTGATACTCTTTGCCAGTCTAGCCGAATGACCGGCGGCCTTAGCGGAAGATAGAGGACAGAAAATCTGTCTATTCCCCGCACCTCCCCTTGCGCCCCCGATACTCAATATCTTCATCCTTCAGCCCTCTGTTTTCTGTCTTCTACCGTCTGCCTGATGGCAAATCCGTTGCGATAGCGCAAATCCACATGCTTCACCCTGCCTTCTGCTCCGTGCGCCTCTATATGCGGATACCCCGCCACGAATCTCGCCAGACGCTGCTGCATATCCTCGCAGCCCAACTCCAATACCATGCCGTTGCTTAAACGCATTTGCCATGCGTGGCGCGGCGACAGGGCAAGCTGCGCCACCCGCAAATTCAGCGAGGCCAGTTGCTGGCTAAATTGTGCATAACGCTGCGCGATCTCATTTGAATCACTCGCCTGACCGATAAAACCCGGCAGCGCCTGTTTGCTCTCTGCAACAAAAACTTCACCCTGCCGGTTCACCAGCGCGTTGTTGTTCCAGCGCGCCAATACTTGATGTTCTTCCAACTGCACCGCAAGACGATGAGGGAACTCGCGACGTATGCTGACACCGCGCACCCATGGCAATTTTTCCAATGACTGCCTTAACCGCTCGATGTCCACAGTAAAAAAATTTCCCTGCACTTCGTTGCGTATAGCCTGCAACACCCCCGATGCCCCAACCTGTTGCGGAGCGGTGTTCAAGCGCACGCTGTGCAACGGAAATAGCCCCGGTAAATGCACCACGTAATAGACCGCACCGTACAATGCCGCAAACACACTGAAAGCAAACAGTGCGTTGGTAATATTGCGCAGCAGGGGCGCGTTATCCCACATACATCCCTCTCTCTAACTCTCTGATGGAACCACTAGCCATTCGACTAGGCTGAAAAACAACCTCAGCCAAGTCGTTGGTTATCCCGCAGGCGGGAGAAAGGGCAAACGTGAAAATCATTTGTTAACCCCCGCCAACTCCAATACGTGCAGCACCAACTGTTCAAAACTGATACCCGCCTGACGCGCCGCCATTGGCACTAGACTGTGATCGGTCATACCCGGCGAGGTGTTCACTTCGAGCAAATATGGCTTACCCGCTTCGTCCATCAAAAAATCCACCCGCCCCCAGCCTTGCCCGCCGATCAGCGCGAAGGCCTGTTTGGCCAGCCGCTGCATCTCGGCCTCCCGCGCCGCATCCAGGCCGCATGGGCACAGGTAGCGGGTGTCGTCGCGCAGGTATTTCGCCTCGTAGTCGTAGAACTCGTTGGCCGGTTCGATCTTGATGACCGGCAACGCCTGTTCGCCCCCGCTCGCCGCATCACCCAAGATCGCCACAGTGTATTCACCGCCACCGATAAAACTTTCCGCAATCACCAGCTTGTCGTGCTTGGCTGCTTCCAAATATGCCTTGTGTAACTCGCCGAGGGCCTTGACTTTACTGATGCCGACACTGGAGCCTTCATTGGCCGGTTTGACGAACAGCGGCAATCCCAGCTGTTGCGTAACCGCCTCCCAATCGCTGTGCTCATCGAGCAACACGTAGTCTGGTATGGGCAAATTTGCCGCCTGCCACACTAGTTTGGTGCGCCATTTGTCCATACCCAGCGCCGAAGCCAGTACGCCGCTGCCGGTATAGGGTATGCCCAGCAACTCCAGCGCGCCCTGCACCGTGCCGTCTTCGCCGAAACGCCCGTGCAGCGCGATGAATGCGCGGTCATAGCCTTCGTCGGCGATGGCCTGCAAATTTTGCACGGCGGGATCGAACGCGTGCGCATCCACGCCGCTGCGCCGGAGCGCAGCCAGCACTGCCGCACCGCTTTTCAGCGACACCTCGCGCTCGGCGGATTTGCCGCCGAACAATACCGCCACTTTGCCGAAATTCTTCATTTGCTCCATTCAATTGAAGGGGTAGGAAGTAGAAAGTGGTGAGTGGGCCCCCCCTTCCTACTTACCGCTCCCTACTTCCCGTTTTTCCCCAATAATTCGCACCTCTGGGTGCAACCTGATGCCGGTCTGTTGTTCCACTGCCGCCTGCACTTCGCCGATCAAATTCTCGATATCTGCCGCCGTTGCACCGCCCGTATTTACGATGAAGTTGGCATGTTTCTCCGACACCTGAGCACCGCCGATGCGCATGCCTTTCAGCCCGCATTGCTGGATCAGCCGCGCCGCATGATCGCCCGGCGGATTGCGGAACACCGATCCGGCATTTGGCAAATTCAATGGCTGGCCGGCGATGCGCTTGCCCAACAACTCCTTGATCTCCTGCCGCGCGACTGCGCCGTCACCCGCTTCAAACTTCAGCCACGCGGCGATGAACCATTCATCTGCCGCAGGAATTGGGCGAGAGGGATGCAACGCGACATGCCGATAGCCGATCTCATAATCGTCCGCCGTGCGCATGCGCACTTCGCCGCGCCGATTCACGGTTTGTACGCACAACACCTTCTGCCAAATCTCGCTACCGTAACAACCGGCATTCATCGCCAGCATGCCGCCAATCGTGCCGGGAATACCGGCACAGAATTCAGCGCCGCGCAAATCGTGCAACGCAGCGAAACGCGCCAACTTTGCGCCCGGTACACCGGCCTCGGCATAGAGGCTGCCATCGGCTTCGAGGCGCAAACCGCACAGCGCGCCGTGCAGCAGCAACACCGTGCCACGCAACCCGCCGTCACGCACCAGCAGATTGCTGCCCAGACCCACCGCGTACAGCGGCTCATCGAACGGCAAGCCGCGCATAAACACGAGCAAATCATCCAGATCGGCGGGCTGATACATGCGTTCAGCCGCACCGCCCGCGCGCCAGCTCGTATGACGGCTCATGGGCACGTCACAGCGCATTTCTCCGCGCAAACTTTCTATCCTGAACTGTTTCGGCTCGCTCATATTCATGGCTGGTTGTTCATCTGCATCAGTGCGCCCGGCACGCTGCCAACAGTACCCGCGCCCATCGTGATCACCACATCACCATCGCGCGCCATCTGCATGATGGCCTGAGGCATATCGGCAATTTTTTCGACAAATACAGCTTCATTTTGTCCTGCCACCCGCAACGCATGCATCAGCGCGCGCCCGTCCGCAGCGACAATAGGCGGCTCGCCCGCCGAGTACACTTCCGCTAACACCAGCGCATCTACGCTGCACAGCACTTTGATGAAATCTTCGAACAGATCGCGGGTGCGCGTATAACGATGCGGCTGGAAAGCCAGCACCAGCCTCCTGCCGGGAAACGCGCCGCGCGCCGCCGCCAGCGTCGCCGCCATTTCCACCGGGTGATGCCCATAGTCGTCAATTAAAGTAAAGCTTCCGCCTGCGGCAGCGGCGTTTGTTCCCTCTCCCTCCGGGGGAGGGTTAGGGTGGGGGAACTTGGGGAGAGGGATTTCACCATACCGCTGAAACCTTCTCCCCACGCCTTGAAACTCCGCGAGCGCCGCGACGATCGCATCATCCGCCACGCATATCTCCAACCCGATTGCAATGGCGGCCAGCGCGTTCAACACGTTATGTGCTCCGGCTAGATTCAGCGTGATATCCAGATCTTTCGGCGTGCCGTTCTGGCGGCATTCGGCGGTGAAACGCATCTGCCCACCCTGATGGCGAATATTCACGGCGCGGATCATCGCGCCCTCGCTGAGACCATAAGTACATATCGGCTTGCTGATGCGCGGCATAATTTCGCGCACATTGGCATCGTCGATGCACAGCATCGCCATGCCATAAAACGGCAGATGCTCGACGAAATCCACGAAAGCCTGCTTGAGCCGCGCAAAATCGTGACCGTAGGTTTCCATGTGATCCGCATCGATGTTGGTAATCACCGCAATAATGGGTTGCAGATGTAAAAACGAAGCATCCGATTCGTCCGCTTCGACGACGATGAATTCGCCCGTACCCAGCTTGGCATTGGTGCCGCTGCTGTTGAGCTTGCCACCGATCACAAAAGTGGGGTCGAAGCCGCCCTTGGCCAGCACGCTGGCGGCCAGCGAAGTGGTGGTGGTCTTGCCGTGCGTCCCGGCTACCGCGATCCCCTGTCTCAGGCGCATCAATTCGGCCAGCATCATAGCGCGTTGTACAACCGGAATACGCCGCGCACGCGCAGCCAGCACCTCGGGGTTATCGTCGCTCACAGCAGTCGAGACCACCACCACATCGGCCTTGTCGAGATGTTGCTCGGCATGGCCGAGATACACCGTCGCGCCTAGTTGCCTGAGGTGCTGCGTGGCGGCATTTTCGGCAAGATCTGAACCGCTCACCTGAAAACCGAGGTTGAGCAGCACCTCGGCAATCCCGTTCATGCCGGAGCCGCCGATACCGACGAAGTGCAGATGTTTGACTTTATGCTTCATCTCTTAACCCCACTTGGATGTTTGGCTTCGGCATAACTAAAGGTAAGCCTGCGCCGCAACAAGTCTTCGCGCCGTGCTGTCATATTCCAGCCAGTTCCACGCAGACCTGTGCGACTCGTTGTGCCGCATCGGCCTTCGCTACGCTGCGCGCCTGTTGCGCCATCATCAATAATTTTTCGCGATTTAATTCGCGCAACAATTGCGCGAGATTTTCCGCACTCAGCTCGCCTTGCGGCAGCAATATCGCCGCGCCGCGCTCGCTCAAAAAACGCGCGTTCTGCGTCTGGTGATCGTCCACCGCAAACGGAAACGGAATCAGGATGCTCGCGACCCCCGCTATCGCAAGCTCCGCAATAGTCAGAGCACCGGCACGGCAAATCACCACATCGGCATTTGCATAACACCCTGCCATGTCGTCCAAAAACGGCCTGATGTCGGCTTGCACACCGGTTTGCCGATACAACTGTTGCACTACCTCGAAATGCTGTTTTCCGGTTTGGTGAATTACGTTTGGACGATTCTCTTCAGGCAGCAGCACAAGCGCCTGCGGCAAAATCTCGTTGATCGCCTTCGCGCCCAAGCTGCCGCCCACCACCAGCACGTTTAACCTGCCGCTTCGTGCCGCATAGCGCGTTTGCGGGTCGTGCAACGCTGCGATGTCGCCGCGCACCGGGTTGCCGCACCATGTCGCTTTCGGCAACACATCGGGGAATCCACTCAACACTTGCTGCGCGATGCGCGCCAGCACCTTGTTGCTCAATCCGGCAATGGAATTCTGTTCATGTATCACCAGAGGACGGCGCAGTAGCGCCGCCATCATCCCGCCCGGAAAGGTGATGTAGCCGCCCATACCCAGCATCACATCGGGCCGATGGCGAAATATCGCCGCCGCGCTTTGCCACAACGCGACCAACAAATTGAACGGCAACAGCAGTTTGCGCAGCAAGCCCTTGCCGCGCACACCGGAAAACTTCACCCATGCCATGTTGTAGCCGTGCTTCGGGACCAGCTCCGCCTCCATACTGTTCGGTGCGCCCAGCCAAGTCACCAGCCAGCCCTGCGCGCGCAGAATGTCGGCGACCGCGAGCGCCGGGAAGATATGCCCGCCGGTTCCACCCGCCATGATGAGTATGGAGCGGCTCACAATAGAATCCTTTTTGGCCACAGAGCGAACGGAGAGAAACGAATTTCTCGGAGTTCTCTGTGACTAATTTGTTTTTTTGGGCTCATGCCGCCATCCCCCGTGCAATACGGCGATTCTCATAATCCACGCGCAGCAACACTGCGGCGGCGATGCAATTCACCACTACGCCGCTGCCGCCAAAACTCAAGAATGGCAATGTCAAACCTTTGGTCGGCAGCACGCCCATGTTTACGCCGATATTTATTATTGCCTGCACCCCGAGCCACACACCGATGCCTTGCGCGACCAGTGCGGAGAAATTACGATCGAGAAAGGCGGCATGGCGTCCGATCCGAAAAGCGCGCAGCACCAATAACGCAAACAGCGCGATCACTGCGGCCACGCACGCCAAACCCAACTCTTCGGCAATCACCGCCATCAGGAAATCGGTGTGCGCCTCGGGCAAATAAAATAATTTTTCCACGCTCGCGCCCAGACCCACGCCGAGCCATTCGCCGCGCCCGAATGCGATTAAAGCATGGCTCAATTGATAGCCCTTTCCGTAAGGGTCGGCCCACGGATCCATGAAACCGATGACGCGCTGCATACGGTACGGCGAAGAAAGTATCAGTGCGGCAAACGCCAGCGGTAACGCAACCAGCAAACCGGCAAACACCTTGATATTGAAGCCGCCCAGCCACAGCGTACATAAGGCAATGGCGCAGATCACCACGAAGGCACCCATATCCGGCTCAAGTAGCAACAAGCTGCCGACCAGAGCCATCACCGCGAACATTGGTACGAAAGCCTTGCTGAATAAATGGCCGACTTTACCCTTGCGTACCGTGTAGTCAGCGGCATACAGCACGGCGAATAATTTCATCAATTCGGACGGCTGCAAATTGACAATAAACAAGGACAACCAGCGGCGGCTGCCATTGACTTCGCGCCCGATGCCAGGAACCAGCACCAGCACCAGCAATGCCGCTCCGATTAGAAACAAATGGGGCGCGTAGTTTTGCCATATCTGCACCGGCACCTGAAAGGCGAATAGCCCGGCAAGCAACCCCACGGAAATGAACACGCCATGCCGCAACAGATAATAAGTCGGCTGGTAGCCGGTAAATTTACTGGCCTCGGCGGTGGCAATCGAAGCGGAGTACACCATTACCAAGCCAAGTGCGAGCAGCCCCGCCAATACCCAGATCAGTAATTCGTCGTATTGCGCTTGCGGTGGGCGGGTGCGTGTTTTGACTAGCGAGACCATGCGGCCTCCTTCATCAGCCCATGCACGGCTTCTACAAATAATTCGGCGCGATGCTCATAGTTGCGGAACATATCGAAGCTGGCGCAAGCCGGAGACAGCAATATCGCATCGCCCGATTGTGCGAGCCGCGCGGCTTGCTGCACCGCGTCACCCATGTCCGTGGCGCGCAGCAGTGGCACGCCGCAGCCTTCCAGCGCGGTCGCGATCAGCGGCGCATCCCGCCCGATCAGCACTACCGCGCGGGCATGTTTTGACACCGCCGGGTTGAGCGGTGCAAAATCCTGCCCTTTGCCTTCGCCGCCCGCCAGCAATACCACCTTGCGCCCCAGGCCTTCCAGCGCGGCGACCGTCGCACCGACATTGGTTCCCTTTGAGTCGTCGTAATAGATCACGCCATCGATTTCGGCCACTCGCTCCACGCGATGCGGCAACCCCTTGAAAGTGAGCAACGCTTCGAGCAACACGGGCATCGGCAATTCAACCGCACTGCACAACGCCAGCGCGGCCAACGCATTGGCGATGTTGTGCAGCCCGGCAACTTGCAGTTCACCAGCTCTGAGTAACCGCTGCTGACCCTGCATTAACCAGATTTCATTTCCCGCGCGCCCGATACCAAAGTCGTTTGCGCTGTTTGGCAAATTCAAGCCAAAGGTAAGAATCTTGCGCCCGGATAATGCCATGCCCATGCTGCGCGCATCGTCACGGTTCAATATTTGCACTCTACAACCGGCAAAAATACGCGCTTTCGTGGCACTGTATTCATCCATGCCGACATAACGATCAAGATGGTCTTCGCTGACGTTGAGCACCGTCGCCACATCGGCGTTGAGCGTCGCAGTCGTTTCGAGCTGGAAGCTGGACAGCTCCAACGCCCATATTTCAGGCTGGTTTGCGCCGCGCGCCAAAACCACATCCAGCACCGCCGGAGAGATATTGCCCGCCGCGACCGTATCCTTCTCTGCCGCCCTGCACAGGTGTTCCACCATGCTGGTCACAGTAGTCTTGCCGTTCGATCCGGTGATCGCCAGAACTCTGGTGTTTGGCCGCTGGCCGCTGGCTTCCAGATGCCATGCAAACAGCTCTATATCACCGATGCTCGGGATGCCGCGCGCCACCGCGCGAGCCACAAATTCATCATGCATCGGCACGCCGGGACTGATGGCGATAAGCTCGATGCCGTCAAACAATGCGTCGCTGAATGCGCCGCAAAATATTTGGTCGCCTGCGACATGCTGGCCGACTTCAGCCAAGCTGGGCGGCACACTGCGGCTGTCCGCGACGCGCAGGCGCGCGCCCTGCGCGCCGAGCCAACGCACCATCGATAGACCGGTCTCACCGAGACCGAGTACCAGTACAAATTTGTCAGCCCACTGCTTCAATGTTTCTCCTTAATGCCGGTCGTTGGACATAAGACGTAAGTTGGTAGTTGAGGTTGCTAACAGCTTACGTCTAACGTCTTTCAACTCGCCTCTACCTCAATTTCAATGTCGCCAATCCCAGCAATACCAGCAGCATCGTGATGATCCAAAATCTCACCACAACCTGTGTCTCCTTCCAGCCCTTCAACTCATAGTGATGGTGCAGCGGAGCCATGCGGAATACGCGTTTGCCGGTGAGCTTGAATGAGGCCACCTGGATCATCACCGATACCGCCTCGACCACGAACACGCCGCCCATGATGAACAGCACCAGTTCCTGGCGCACGATCACCGCCACGATACCGAGCGCCGCACCGAGCGCCAGCGCGCCGACATCGCCCATGAATACTTCGGCGGGATAGGCGTTAAACCAAAGAAAAGCCAATCCCGCACCGGCAATCGCTCCGCAGAATATTGCCAACTCTCCCGCGCCCGGGATGTAAGGGATGCCGAGATATTTCGAGAACACCGCGTTGCCCGCCACATAGGCGAAGATCGCCAGCGCACCACTCACCATTACAGTAGGCATGATGGCCAAACCATCCAAACCGTCGGTCAAATTCACCGCGTTGCTGGTGCCAACGATGACAAAGTAGGTCAGCGCGATGAACAGGAAGGCACCGAGCGGGAACACCAGAAATTTCAGGAATGGTACGATGAGTTCGGTATGCGCGGGCAGGCTGGCGACGTTCCACAAATAGATGCCGACAGCCAGCGCGATCACAGATTGCCAGCCCATTTTGGCCTTGGCCGACAAGCCCTTGGGGTTGCGGTGTACCACCTTGCGGTAATCGTCCACCCAGCCGATTACGCCGAACCCCAACGTGGTGAGCAGCACTACCCACACATAATGATTGTGCAAATCGCCCCACAACAATGTGGTGATGGCAATTGAAGCGAGAATCAGCGCGCCGCCCATGGTCGGCGTGCCCGCTTTGACCAGATGCGTTTGCGGCCCGTCGTCGCGCACCGATTGGCCGATCTTGTAAGCGGTCAGCTTGCGGATCATCAGCGGGCCGATCATGAATGAAATCAGCAAGGCGGTCATTGCGGACAGCACGGTGCGCAACGTGATGTAATTGAACACGCTGAAGAACCTCACGTCCTGGGAGAGCCATTGTGCGAGTGCTAAGAGCATGTTTTTTCCTCCGGTGAGCGGTGAGTAGGGAGTGGGGGGTGGGGGACGGTTTCCCCACTCCCCACTTCCCACTCACCACCCACCAAATATTTCACCACGCGCTCCATTTTCATGAAACGCGAACCCTTCACCAGCACGGTGGTATCCTCGTCCAGATCACCTTCCAATGCCTCCAGCAAATCTTCGATACGTTCGAAATGTTGCGCACCGCAACCGAAAGCGCGCACCGCGTTACCGCTCAGTGTGCCCAGTGCATAAAGTTTCCTAATCCCGGCATAACGCGCTTCAGTGCCAATCTCGGCATGCAGCGCAGCGGCTTTATCGCCCAGCTCGCCCATGTCGCCCATCACTAGCACGCGCTTGCCTGCGGCCTGCGCCAACACCCCAATTGCGGCGAGCATCGAAGCGGGATTTGCGTTGTAAGTGTCGTCGATCAGGACTGCATCATGCCGCGCGGCCTTGCGTTGTAAACGCCCGGCTACGCCACTGAATTTCTCCAGTCCAGCAGCGATGGTTTTCAGCGGCACGTTTAGTGCCACGGCGGCGGCGGTTGCAGCCAGTGCGTTGCGCGCGTTGTGCGCGCCGGGCACATGCAAATCCGCGCTGAAGTTTCCCGATGGGGTTTGAACATCCAGATGCAGCCCAGTGCCCTGTGGCAGCCACTGCCCTGACACATCGGCTTGCGCGCACCGCGTCATGTCACCCAAACTGAATTCAAGTAGCGTGCGCGAACCGGCGAGGGTGCGCCACAGCGGCGCATAGTTGTCGTCGGCGTTGATCGCTGCGCTACCCTGATGTTTGAGTCCTGCAAAAATTTCCCCTTTGGCTCGCGCTACCGCCTCGACTGAGCCCAGCCCTTCCAGATGCGCGCCACTGGCATTGGTAATCAGCGCCACATCGGGGCAGGCGATATGCGCCAGGTAATCAATTTCACCGGGGTGATTCATGCCCATTTCGATCACGGCATACCGATGTTGTGTATTCAATTGCAGCAGAGTCATCGGCATACCGATGTCGTTGTTGAAATTGCCTTTGGTGGCAAGCACGCCATCTTCTCCCCCGGTTGCCATGCGCAGGATGCAGGCGAGCATTTCCTTGACCGTGGTCTTGCCGTTGCTGCCGGTAATCGCCACCAGAGGAATGTCGAATTGTTTGCGCCAGTGCGCCGCCAGTTGCCCCAGTGCAAGGCGTGTATCTTCAACCAGCAACAATGGACAAGATGGGGGTTCGCCGCGATAACTGTCCGCATTGACCATCACTGCCACCGCGCCGCTCTGAGCGGCTTGAGCGACAAATTCATAGCCGTCGAAATGCTCGCCGCGCAGCGCGACAAACAAATCACCCGGCTGTATCTTGCGCGAGTCGCTGGACACGGCGGCAAAGCGCACATCCTCTCCGATCAGGCGCGCGCCCAATTCCTGTGCGGCTTGCGAGAGCAGCATCATTCTCCAGCCCCCCGAATATCCTGAGTCTGCCGAAGGGCTGGCCATTCTTTCAGCGTCTGCCGCACAACCGCCACATCGCTGAACGGATGTTTCACGCCATTGATTTCCTGATAATCCTCATGCCCCTTGCCGGCCACCAGCACGGTATCAATTTGCCGCGCAAGGCCGATCGCGCGCTCGATAGCGGTGGCACGATCGACGATAATTTCGTGATTGTTCGCAGTCATGCCGCCGAGTATTTCGGCAATGATGTGCTGCGGGTTTTCGCTGCGCGGGTTGTCGCTGGTGACAATGCAGTGATTGGAAAATTTTTCGGCGACCATCCCCATCATGGCGCGCTTACCTCTATCGCGATCACCGCCGCAACCGAATACGCAGATCAGGTTTCCGCACGCAGGCGCGCCGACCTCGCGCAACGCCAACAGCACTTTTTCCAACGCATCCGGCGTATGCGCATAGTCCACGATGACTGTCGGCTGGCCTGTGCCGCCCAAGCTCTGCATCCTTCCGTCCACCGCCTGCACCTCGCTCAGCGACCGTACCGCCGCATCCAATTCGATGCCGCTCACCAGTAACACCGCCAATGCGCCCAGCAAATTTTCAGCGTTAAAACGGCCTACCAGCGAGCTGTTTATTTGCGCTCCGCCCCAGCTTGAATGGATATCCAGCCGCAATCCCTGCCCGCTCATCTCCGCCAGGTTACCGTACACCATGCGCAGACCGAGGCGTTCGGCAAGTTGCAATGAAGCATCGGTCAATCCGTAACCAATAACTTCAACTTCCGCTTCCTGCAATTGCTCGGCAAGCTCAGTACCGAACGCATCATCAAGGTTTACCACGGCAAATTTCAATTGCTGCCAATCGAACAGCTTGCGCTTGCTCGCTGCATAGCTTTCCATGTCGCCGTGATAATCGAGATGGTCGCGGCTCAGGTTGGTCAACAGCGCCACATCGAAGCGCACACCATTCACCCGCCCCTGCGCCAGCGCATGCGAGGACACCTCCATCGCCGCGGCTTGCGCTCCGGCACGCAGATAATCCGCGAGCAGGCCATGCACGCTGATCGCGTCCGGCGTGGTATTGGCACTGGCCTGCAACGTATCGACAAAGCCGTTACCCAATGTACCGATCAACGCGCATTTTTTTTCGGCATCGTTCAGAGCCTGGGCAATCCAATGGCAGGTGGAAGTCTTGCCGTTGGTGCCGGTGACCCCGACCAGCCACAGCTTTTCGGAAGGCGCGCCATACACCGCATCCGCAAGCCCGCCCGCCTTGTGGCGCAGGTCGCTCACTGCAAGATTGGGTATTTTCCATCCTGCATCCCAGACAAAATGTTGCGGCTCCCGCGGGGGCTTGGACATAACCAGCGACTTAGCGGGCGTTGTTTGCTCGCCAAGTCGAATAGCTAGTGGTTTCATCAAATGCTTTTCGTATATCACCGCGTTCGCCCCACGCGCAATCGCCTGCGCGATGAATTGACGGCCATCCACTTTTTCGCCCGGATAGGCGACAAAAGTGTCGTTTTCCTGCACCGCACGGCTATCGGTCACCAAGCGTGTGATGGGCACTTTCAGATTATTCAATTGCTCAATGGAAAATATTTTGGAAGCATCCATCACACCTCCTCCTTGACGATCTCTGTCGGTGGCACAATGACATTGTCGAGCGGCGCATCATTTGGCACATTGAGCGCGCGCAACGCCGCACCCGTCACTCTGCTGAACACCGGTGCCGCGACCAACCCGCCGTAATATTGCCCGTTATCCGGCTCGTCGATCATTACCGCCACAACCAGGCGCGGGTTCGATACCGGAGCGAACCCGACAAAAGAGGCCACATAGCGATTGACGTAATGCCCGTCTTCCAGCTTATGCGCAGTACCGGTTTTGCCCGCCACGCGATAGCCCGCCACCTGCGCTAGCGGAGCCGTGCCTCCCGCCTGCACCGCCAATTCCAACATGCCGCGCAGCGCGTGTGCGGTGCTGTCTGAAAATACTTTTTTTCCGATTGTCGCTGTGTCCAGTTTAAGCATTGAAACAGCCTTTAATTCGCCATCGTTGGCAAAAATCGTATAGGCGCGCGCCAATTGCAACAAATTCACCGAAATGCCGTGGCCATACGACATGGTGGCTTGCTCTATCGGACGCCAGGTTTTTGGGGCACGCAATTTGCCCGGAGCTTCACCCGGAAAATTGCTGCCGGTCTGCGCGCCGAAACCGCTATCCGACAGGCTTTGCCACAACACAGCAGGTTCCATCGATAGAGCAATTTTGGCCGCGCCAACATTGCTGGATTTCTGGATAACCTGCGCCACTGTCAACGTCGATTCTGGATGCGAGTCGTGAATTTTTTTTCCGCCCACAGTGAACACACCGTGCTCGGTGTTTATAATCGTTTCCGGGTGTACTTTACCCTGCTCGATTGCGGTCGCCACGGTGAACGGCTTCATCGTCGAGCCCGGCTCAAACAGATCGGCGATAGCGCGATTACGCATCGCTTGGCTGCTGATTTTGCCGCGATTATTGGGGTTGTAAGCGGGATAATTTGCGAGTGCCAGCACTTCGCCGCTGCGCGCATCGAGAACCACTACCGCTCCCGCCTTGGCATGGTGCTGCTTGATCGCGCTCTCCAGCTCGCGATAAGCGAGGTGTTGCACATTACGATCCAGACTGAGCACGACATTGCTGCCCGGCTTGGGTGCGAGCATGCTACCCGCGTCTTCAACGATGTGGCCGCGCCGATCCTTGATGACGCGCTGGCTGCCCGATTTACCGCCAAGCCGTCCCTGCAAGGACAACTCCAGCCCCTCTTGCCCGTTGTCGTCCAGCCCGGTAAAGCCCAACATCTGCGCAGTCTCCTCCCCAGCGGGGTAAAAGCGGCGATATTCGCGCAGCATGGAGATGCCCGGCAAATTCAGACTCACCACCTTTCCGGCTTGGTCAGGAGGCAGATGCCGTTTGAGATAGACGAAATCGCGCGAGGTGTCGGACAGACGATTTTTGACATCTTCCACCCCCATGCCGAGTATTTGCGCCAATTGTTTTATCTGACGGCTATCGGCTTCCGCATCCGCCGGGCTGACCCATGCCGATTCCACCGGCGTGCTGACGGCAAGCGGTTCGCCGTTGCGGTCGGTAATCATGCCGCGATGCGCGCTGACTTCGATTACGCGGCTATAGCGCGCATTGCCTTTTTCCTGCAAAAAATCGTTGCGTATGCCTTGCAGATAAACGCCCCGACCGAGCAGCCCGACCAGCCCGGCAAGTAATGCCACAAATAACGCAGTGGCGCGCCATCCGGGCAATTTCGCCGTGATGTCTGGATGTGCGCTGGCCGCGTAATTCATGGTTGTCTGTTTACTCTACCGTCAGGTTCTACCCGTATAAATTGAACTTGCCCATTTCTGGGCAGCTGCATTTGTAACTGTTGCGCCGCAATTTTTTCGACGCGCGCGGGAGTGGCCCAGGTGCTTTGCTCCAATTGCAACTGCCCCCATTCCACGTCCATCTGCTGCGCGAGCTCTTTTCCGTTTTGCAGTTTGATAAACAGCTTGCGCGCCTTGTGTTGCGAAGTGACCACGCTCAGCCCGCACATCACCACAGCTGCCAGCAACAACACATTCAGTATGCCGCTGTTACGCAGCATCGCCGCGCTCCGCCACGCGCATCACCGCACTACGCGCACGCGGGTTGGCTTGCAGCTCCGTTTCTGTCGCACGCACCGCCCTGCCAACCAGATGCACTTTGCCTTGCGGCACTTCGCTGGCGCGGATCGGCACATTGCGCGGCAGTTTGTCTCCCTCTGCCATATCACGCATGAAGTGCTTCACGATGCGATCTTCCAGAGAATGAAAGCTGATCACTACCAAGCGTCCTCCAGCCTTGAGGTGCGTCACACATTCTGGTAACACCCGCGCAAGCTCTTCGAGTTCTTGATTGAGATAAATCCGTATAGCCTGAAAGGTACGTGTCGCCGGATTCTGCCCTGCCTCGCGGGTACGTACCGCCTTGCCAACCAGCTCGACGAGCTGCCGCGTGGTGTCGATGGGTTGAATTGCGCGCGCAACAACAACCGCCCTTGCAATCTGCTTAGCAAACCGTTCTTCGCCGTAATCACGTACCACCTCCGCAAGCAAAACTTCATCCACCGCTGCCAGCCACTGCGCTGCGGTGATTCCGCTGCTGGTGTCCATGCGCATATCCAGCGGCGCATCAAAACGAAAACTAAACCCGCGCGCAGCTTCGTCCAGCTGTGGCGACGACACACCCAAGTCGAGCAGGATGCCATCCACTTTTTGCACACCCTGTGCGCGCAACACCTCCGCCAGATGCGCGAAACCGCGATGCACCATTTGAAAGCGCGCATCGCGCCAAATGTTACCTGCCACGACCGCCGCCGGATCCTTGTCCAGCGCGATCAATCTCCCTTTGCTGCTTAAACGCTCCAATATCAGCGCGCTATGCCCCCCACGCCCGAACGTGCCATCCACATAAATGCCATCCGGCTTGATTGCCAGCACTTCAACAGCTTCATTCAGCAGGACGGTGGTGTGGGTCAATTCCATTTCAAAAATAAAATAACCGTAGGCCGGGCTCCACCCGGTAGCCTTTCGACAAACTCAGGACAGGCACAACCCGCTCTACAAAATTGCACTGTTGATCGAAAATTGTAACGAGCACGCACTCATAAAGAAAAACCTTCAAGTTCCGGCGGCAATCCCCCATCCATGAACGACAAACCAGCTTCCTGCTGCGCCTGCCATTTCGCCTCGTCCCACAATTCAAATTTATTGCCCTGACCAACCAACATCACACGCTTGTCCAGCGCGGCGTAACTGCGCAGGGTTGGCGAAATCAACACACGCCCAGCACCATCCATCACCACATTTTCGGCATAACCGATCAGGCGGCGTTGCAACGCACGGCTTTTCGGATTAAAAGAAGAAAGCTTGTTCAGCTTGTCGCGTATCGGCTGCCATTCCGGCTCTGGATACATTAACAAGCAACCATCCGCATCGGCGGTCAGCACCAGATTGCCCGCGCAATGCGCGAGCAGCATGTCGCGATGCCGCGCCGGTATCGCGAGCCTGCCTTTACTATCCAGATTGAGTTGAGCCGCCCCTTGAAACATCCCTTTCACCCCACTTTTACCCACTTTTACCCACTTTTCACCACTTAAACCCACTATATTAAAAAAAAATCAAATAGTCAAGCTGAAAAGCAAGGTTTTTCTTTATGAGACAAGGAGTTAGCGCAGGCGGCTAACAAATTAAATACACTTAATAAATAATGAATTACACAAATAAGTTAAAGTTGTTTGTAATGATGCGACGCTAACTTAGGGCAAAAATAGAGAAGTAGCTGTTAGCGCAGGAAAATAGGCTCATTATCAGTTTTATGTTCGGTGCAGGAGCACGCCCAGTGTAGAGTGCAACCGAAAGTATTAAATCTCTATACCAGCCATATGATGTCAAAAAACGATAATAATTTTTCAACGAAACCGTAGGGTAGACTCTGTCCACCATGTCGGGCAGATCCCGACCCACATTTTGGTTCCGGTTCGTCCGGCTTAGGTTGCTGGATACTTGCCAAGTATTTACGGTGAGTGCTGAAAACACAATTTATTTACTTTTATTCAATAAATTACTCAATCAGGTCGACCCATTATTTTGATGCAATTGCCCTGGGGTTCGCTATGCCCGTGCAAGCCATGAGCCATGTGAATGCTATAATTCCCCCATTGTTATCGTAGGTGGCTCATGAGTATTATCCCTTCCGTAAATTTCAAATCCCATCTGGCTGATTTATTTGCACAGGCGTTGCGCGTTGTCGCTCCCGAAACTGCGCAAATCGATATTGTTATCGAGCGCACCAAGCAGGCGGCGCATGGCGATTATGCATGCAGCTTGGCCATGCAGCTTGCCAAGCCATTGCGTAAACCTCCGCGCAACATTGCGCAGGCCTTGATCGCCGCCCTGCCCGCTTCAGGGGTGGTGGAGAAAGTAGAAATCGCAGGTGCAGGTTTCATCAATGTGTTCATTACCGCTGCCGCCAAACAAGCGGTGGTCAATGCTGTGTTGCAGTCCGGTGATGATTACGGGCGCAGCACGTTGGGCGCGGGACGCAAGGCGCAAGTCGAATTTGTTTCCGCCAACCCGACCGGCCCGCTGCATGTCGGGCACGGGCGCGGCGCGGCTTACGGTGCGAGTCTGGCGAATGTGCTGGATGCGGCTGGTTACAAGGTGTCACGCGAATACTATGTGAACGATGCCGGGCGGCAGATGGATATTCTCGCACTGTCTACCTGGCTGCGTTATCTGGAGTTGCTCGGTGCGGAGCTGGTGTTTCCGGGGAACGCCTATCAAGGAGGCTATGTGTGCGACATGGCGAAGCAAGTCAACGCGGCACATGGCGTAAAATTTGGACATCCGGTTGACGGATTATTTGCCAATGTGCCGGATTTTGTCGAGCAGCCGGATGCGCATCTCGATGCCTTGATCGCCAACGCAAAGCGCCTGCTGGGTGAGGATTACGCCTACATTCATAATCACGCGCTGACCGAACAACTGGGCGATTGCCGCAACGATCTGGCCGAATTCGGCGTGCATTTCGACGAGTGGTTTTCCGAGCAGTCGCTGTTCGACAACGGGCTGGTGGCGCGCGTGGTAGAAGCACTCAAGTCAGATAACCATCTGTACCAGCAAGATGGCGCGTGGTGGTTCCGCTCCACCGCATTCGGCGATGAAAAAGACCGCGTGGTGCAGCGCGACAACGGCTTATACACCTACTTTGCTTCAGACATCGCTTACCACCTGAACAAGTTCGAGCGCGGCTTCGACCGTGTCATCAATGTGTGGGGTGCGGATCACCACGGTTATATTCCGCGCGTCAACGGCGCGCTCAGGGCATTGGGGCTGGACAGCGACAAACTGACCGTCGCATTGGTGCAGTTTGCGGTGCTGTACCGCAACGGCCAGAAGGCGGCCATGTCCACACGCAGCGGTGAGTTCGTCACCTTGCGCGACTTGCGCAAAGAGGTCGGCAACGACGCGACGCGCTTCTTTTATGTGATGCGCAAGAGCGACCAACATCTCGATTTTGATCTGGATCTGGCCAAGTCGCAGAGCAACGAAAACCCAGTGTATTACGTGCAGTATGCCCACGCCCGCGTGCATAGTGTGTTGGCGCAATGGGGCGGCGAAATAACAAGTTTATGCGAAGCGGATGCCACGCTGTTGCACAACGATTATGAAAAAACATTGCTGCTGCACTTGATCGATTATCCGCAAATCATAGAAAATGCCGCGCAAGATTTGGCACCTCACCTGATTGCGTTTTACCTGAAAGATTTTGCCGCCGATTTTCACAGCTACTATAATGCTTCGCGTTTTCTGGTTGAGGAGGACGCGGTCAAATGCGCGCGGCTGGCGTTGATTGCCGCGGCGGCCCAAGTGATGCGCAATGGCCTGGCCCTTCTCGGTGTAAGCGCACCGGAAAAAATGTAAAGGGCTTCTGCATCTAATGCGTTCGCAGCGTTGTGCAAATATTTTTGCGACTCTCTTGATTACGTATTGAAATAGGTAAAGTATGAGCAGAACCACAGGCAATAAACCCGCAGCATCACGAAAAAGTGGCAGCACGCTATTGAGCGGCATTCTCGTTGGCATGATAATCGGTGTCGGTATGGCTGCCGGATTGGCTTGGTACATCATGAAATCACCCAGCCCGTTTGTGCAAAAAGAGCAAGTGGCGAACAAGCTACCAGCGGCTACCGCAAAACCGCCGATGCCTGCCGCAACCGCTGCACCAGATGGACAACCGGCCACTGCAACTTCCGGCGTAAACGACGGCAAGCCGCGTTTTGAATTCTACAAAGTACTTACCGACAAACAGGACTCAACTATTGCTGCACCGGCCAAACCCGCCGACAAATCGCAGCCCGCCAAAACACAGCCAGCCGAAAATAAACCGGTTTCAACCGAATCCAATTTCCTGCAGGCTGGATCATTTTCCAATGTGGATGATGCGGAGAAGCTCAAAGCCAAGCTGGCAATGTTGGGTGTCGAAGCTAGCATTCAAACCGTAACCATCCCCGATAAGGGCATGTGGCATCGCGTGCGTTCGGGACCATACAAAAATGTGGACGAAATAAACAGCGCGCGCATTTTGTTGAAACAAAATGGGGTGGAAGCCACTCCAATCCGGTAGCAACGCAGGCAAGGGGTGTCGTGTGTCGGCCCCTCGATTTTTATTTCAAAGGAGCGATAAGTGAAAAAATTGATTAAGCATTTGTTTGTTGTAGCCATTTTTCTCATCAGCGGAGCTGTTGCCGCCGCAGTGGAGCCGGGTAAAGACTACAAAGTATTGAACCCGCCGCAACCGACCAGCACCAAGAAAATTGAAGTGCTGGAATTTTTTTTTTACGGCTGTTCGCACTGTTTTCATCTGCATCCGCTGTTGAGCGCGTGGGAGAAGACCATGCCCAAAGACGTGTCTCTGGTTTATGTGCCAACTATTTTCCGCGATTCATGGGAGCCGATGGCGCGCACTTTTTACGCTCTCGAATCATTGGGGCAGCTTCACCAGTTGCATGACGCGCTGTATAAGGTATGGAATGTGGATAACGATGTGTTGGGCGATGAAGCCAAAATACTCGATTTTGTTGCGCCGCGCGGCGTGGATCGTACGAAATTTTCGGCAGCTTACAACTCGTTTTCGATGCAAAGTAAAGTAACTCGCGCCAAGCAAATGATCCGCAGCTACGGACTTACCGGTACGCCGACTTTGATCGTGGATGGCAAATATCTCATCACCGGTCTGCAACCGGCGGAATATATTCGCGTGCTGAATGAAGTGATCGAGATGGCGCGCAAGGAGCATCCCGCCGCACCCGCCGAGAACAAACAACCCGCCAAGGCCAAATAAAT
>CAIZNF010000370.1 GCA_903934275.1 uncultured Nitrosomonadales bacterium | reverse complement strand
TGTTGCGACAGTGACTCGTCCGAGTTTGGTCATGTAATATCGGTAGGTTCCCGCGACACGTTTAATCAGGCCAAAGACACGCATCCGTTTCAGTTGCCGCGAAAGTTGAAACCCAGTTAAATCAAGGCGATAAATCTCCGCCTCTGTGGAGATGATGAATCAATCTACGTTTCCCTAACGATTATGACGCACCGCAGGTTCGACAGCATTTTGGCAAGCGAATTACTTTGACAAACTGGCGAGCATTTCCGATAATGCGCGCCGTTTTTGGTGTTTGCACCAAGACGGGTCGTTAGCTCAGTTGGTAGAGCAGTGGACTCTTAATCCATTGGTCGTAGGTTCGAATCCCACACGGCCCACCAATCACAACAAACTGATTTTTCTCTGCTTTTAATTGCCGCACATAATCGGTGTCGCAACTTTACATCGGGTTCGTCATGACCGTCATCCGCCAACAGGATTTCATAGATAGCATCGCAGACGCTTTGCAGTTCATTTCCTACTACCATCCATCCGACTTTGTTCGCGCATTGGCGGATGCTTATCGGACCGAACAGTCTCCTGCCGCCAAAGACGCGATGGCGCAAATTCTGACGAACTCGCGGATGTGCGCGCAGGGGCATCGGCCACTTTGCCAGGATACCGGCATTGTGGTGGCATTCGTGCGGGTTGGCATGGAGGTGCGCTGGGATGCTGCGCTGGATATTGTCGAAATGGTCAATGCCGGTGTGCGCAAGGCCTATCTTGATTCCGACAATATGCTGCGCGCTTCGGTCGTTGCCGACCCTGCGGGCAAGCGCAAAAATACCGGGGACAATACTCCGGCGGTGGTGCATGTCGAGTTGGTGCAGGGCGACAAAGTGGACGTTCGCATCGCGGCCAAGGGAGGCGGTTCGGAAAACAAGGCTGTGCTGGAGATGCTCAATCCGGGCGACGACATCGTCGAATGGGTATTGCAGCGCGTCCCTGAGATGGGCGCGGGCTGGTGTCCGCCGGGGATGCTGGGCATCGGTATCGGCGGGACGGCGGAGAAAGCCGTGTTGCTCGCCAAAGAGGCGCTGATGCTGCCGATGGATATGCACGAACTGAAGGCGCGTGGCGCGCAGAACCGCCTTGAAGAATTGCGCATCGAATTGCATGACAAGATTAATGCGCTGGGTATCGGTGCGCAGGGCTTGGGCGGACTGACCACGGTGATGGACGTGAAGATACTTGATTACCCGACACATGCGGCTTCCAAACCGATTGCGATCATTCCCAATTGTGCGGCGACGCGGCACATCCATTTCGAACTGGATGGCAGCGGCGTAGCCGCATTTGCACCGCCCAAACTCGAAGACTACCCGGATGTGCATTGGCATCCGGCGCAGGATGCGCGGCATGTGGATCTGGAAACGATAACACGTGAGCAAATTGCACAATGGCAACCGGGCGAAATAGTGTTACTCTCCGGCAAATTATTGACCGGACGCGATGCGGCGCATAAACGCATCGCTGGGATGCTGGAACGCGGTGAAAAACTGCCTTCTGGCGTGGATTTTACCAACCGCTTCATTTACTATGTCGGGCCGGTCGATCCGGTGCGCGACGAGATAGTTGGCCCCGCCGGCCCAACTACCGCGACGCGCATGGATCAGTTCACGGAAATGATGCTGGCGCAAACAGGTTTGATCGGTATGGTAGGCAAGGCCGAGCGCGGCAAGGCCGCCATCGAGTCGATCAGAAATCATGGCGCGGTGTATTTGATGGCGGTGGGCGGTGCGGCCTATCTGGTGTCCAAGGCGATACGCGGCGCGAAGGTTATCGCGTTTGCCGATCTGGGCATGGAAGCGATTTACGAATTTGAAGTTGAGAATATGCCGGTCACGGTGGCGGTGGATGCGCGAGGAATCTCGGTGCATGATACCGGCCCGGCAGAATGGCGCAAACGTATCGGCATGATTCCGCTGCAGCAGATTTAATTTAATTGGTTTAAAATTTTACCAACCGTAGCGAGCGACAGGAGAGCAAGGCGCGAATGAAGCGATAAACCGGAATGTGCTATATGCACATGAGGATTTTGAGCGATTGAGCAACGCAGCTATCGTGGCGCGCAGTAGGTTGGAAATGAATTGGCGGGTCTCCCCGCATTGCAGGGTAGTGAATCTGGTCAGGTCCGGAAGGAAGCAGCCACAGCTAATTACTGCAAGTGCCGGGGGTAAGGCTCGCCTCCTGTTGTGAAGTTGTTGGAGAGTGCGATGAAAAAAAATGTTTGGTTTCTTTGCGCGCTATTGCTGAGTGGTAATGTATGTGCCGTGGATGGCATGTCCTTTGAAGCGGGCAATGGTGATAGCGCAGATACCGTGCGCGTTGGCGCTATCTGGAATTGGGAGAAAAAATGGTTTACCGAGGGAGACTGGCTGGTGACCGGCTTTTGGGAGGCCGCTGCCGGCACTTGGCGTGGACAGAGCACCGTCGGCAACAACCAGACAGTCACCGACGTTGGCATTACTCCGGTGTTTCGCTTCCAGCAAAAAAAACCTTCATGGATTGCGCCTTATGCAGAAGCCGCGATTGGTTTTCATTTGATTTCGCCGGCTTTTATTTATGCTAATCGCAAATTTGGCAGTTCGTTTCAGTTTGGCGACCATGTGGGCTTCGGCGTGCGCATGGGAGACCGCCAGCAATTTGATCTAGGCTATCGCTTCCAGCACCTTTCCAACGGCAGCATCAAGAAGCCCAATCAAGGAATCAATCTCAACCAAGTTCATTTCGCCTATTACTTTTAACGTGGAATAACTTGTCAGCCACCACCGTACTCGCACGCAAATGGCGTCCTAAAAATTTCGCACAGCTGGCGGGACAGGAGCATGTCGTCAAGGCTCTCAGTAATGCGCTCACACAAAACCGCCTGCACCACGCCTACCTGTTCACCGGCACACGCGGGGTGGGCAAGACCACCATCGCACGCATCTTTGCCAAGTCCCTGAATTGCCTGACCGGCATCACCGCCACACCCTGCGGCGAGTGCAGTGCCTGCAAGGAAATCGACAGCGGACGCTTCGTCGACCTGATCGAATTGGATGCCGCATCAAACACGCAGGTTGACAGCATGCGCGAACTGCTGGAGGGCGCGCTGTATTCGCCGAGCAACGCACGTTTCAAGGTATACATTATCGACGAAGTACATATGCTGTCCAAGTCGGCCTTCAATGCGATGTTGAAGACGCTGGAAGAGCCGCCGGGGCATGTAAAATTTATTCTCGCCACTACCGATCCGCAAAAAATCCCTGTCACGGTGTTGTCGCGCTGTTTGCAATTCAACCTGAAACAACTGCCGCCCGCTTTGATTACCGGACACTTGCAATACGTGCTGGAGCAAGAGCAGATTCCCTTTGAGTCTGCGGCAGTGAATCTGATCGCGCGGGCAGCGCAAGGCAGCATGCGCGATGCACTGAGTTTGCTGGATCAAGCGATTGCCTTTTCTGCGTGCAAAGTGGAAGAGGATGTGGTGCGCACCATGCTGGGCGCGATAGATCAAAGTTACCTGTTCGATTTGCTGGCGGCGTTGCGCGGGCAAAACGGCACCGCGTTGATTGAAATAGCCGACAACATGGCTGCGCGCAGCGTGGCGTTTGATGCGGCTTTGCAGGAATTGGCGACATTGTTGCACCGTGTTGCGCTGGCGCAGACCGTGCCGCAGGCCATTGCCGATGATGAACCGGAGCGGGAGCGTTTGCTGGAACTGGCGCAATCGTTCACGCCGGAAGACATACAGCTGTTTTATCAGATCACCATCCACGGACGCGACGAAATTGGCTTGGCTCCCGATGAATATGCCGGTTTTACCATGACGTTGCTGCGCATGCTGGCATTTGCACCAGCCAAAAGCATGACGCAGACGATAATACCTGCCGCTGTTGCGCAACCCAAACCTGTTGCAGCAACCAGCAAAACCGCGCCAATCTGCAAACCTGAACCTGCCTCGGCAAGGCCAGCTCCAACCAGCCACCCCACGAGTAGCGAAAGTTCAACTAGCCCTATTTTGAATGGCGGTGCTTCAAGCAATGAAACTTCTTCAGACATCCAGCTCGACTGGGGAGCTGTGTTGGCCCAATTGAGCGTGCAAGGCATGGCGCAGCAGTTGGCCAAACATTGTACGCTGAGCGATTTTTCAGGTATGCAGATCACTTTATGCCTATCGCAGGAGCATAAACATCTTCAAACGAACAAAACTGCAATCGAGAAATTGCAAGCAGCACTGGGGGATTATTTTGCCAAGCCGATGAAACTGAATATCGTGTTGGGCAAAAGTGAAACAGCAACGCCCGCTGCGGTTGAGCAGCAGGCCAAGCAACTCAAGCAGCAGCAGGCGAATGATTCGATTGCGCAAGATGTTTTCGTGCGCGAAGCGCAGGCGGAATTAGGTGCCAGTCTGGTAGCTGAATCGATTAAACCAACACAGCAATGAATGGGAGGACGTGAAAAATGATGAAAGGCGGATTGGGCGGATTGATGAAGCAGGCGCAGCAAATGCAGCAGAACATGCAGAAGGCTCAGGCCGAATTGGCAACCGTTGAAGTGGAAGGCCAGGCTGGCTCCGGCATGGTTAAAATAACCATGACATGCGGGCATGAAGCGCGCCGCGTGGCGCTGGATGACAGCGTGTTATCCGATGACAAGGAAATGCTGGAAGATCTGATTATTCTAGCTCTCAACGATGCGCTAAAAAAAGTGGAAGCTGTCACTCAGCAGCGCATGAGCGGTTTCACCGCCGGTATGGGTTTGCCGCCGGGGATTAAATTACCGTTCTGATGAATTCTCATCCTTCGGTGACGCCTTCACACTTGGAAGAGTTGATCGCCGCATTGCGTTGCTTGCCGGGTGTCGGACCAAAATCCGCACAGCGTATGGCTTATCATTTATTGCAGCGTGACCGTGGCGGCGCTCTCCATCTGGCGCAGGCATTGGAACGCGCTGCGGCGAATATCTTGCATTGCTCAAAATGCAATAATTTTTCCGAACATGAAGTATGCGGGTTGTGCGCTTCGGCGAAGCGCGATGCCGGTTTGTTATGCGTGGTCGAAATGCCCGCCGACCTGTTGATGATGGAGCAAACACAATGTTATCGCGGCATGTATTTTGTTTTGATGGGCAGGTTATCGCCGCTAGACGGCATAGGAGCCAGGGAATTGCACCTTGATCGCCTGATCAAGCGCGTGCAGGAGCGGCCCCATGAAGAAAAATTGGCCGAAGTGATTTTAGCGACTAATTTCACGATGGAGGGTGATGCCACGGCGCATTACCTGGCGACCTTGCTACAGGCGCAGGGTGTCAAAGTGTCGCGTATTGCGCGCGGCTTGCCGGTGGGTGGTGAATTGGAACAGGTAGATAGCGGCACGTTGGCGCAAGCCGTGCTGGAAAGACGCGAGATGGCAACATGAAAGACCGACTGTTACGCCCGTTAAGCAGCACAACAACCCCAGTGAGAGGGCCGGGCGAAAAATTGCAAAAAGTGTTGGCTCAAGCCGGGTTCGGCTCGCGCCGCATGATGGAAGAATGGATCGTTGCCGGGCGCGTCAGCGTGAACGGCGAACCTGCTACTTTGGGAATGCGCGTGCTGGAAGGGGATTTGGTGAAAGCCGAGCGCCGCACCATTCGCGTTGGCGAAAGAGAGCACACTGCGCGCGTGCTGTTGTACCACAAGCCGGAAGGTGAAATCGTCAGCCGCGATGATCCGGAAAAACGCACCAGCGTGTTCGATAAACTGCCCAAGCTGCGTGACCAAAAATGGATCGCCATTGGGCGTTTGGACTTTAATACCAGCGGACTGCTGATTTTCACCACCTCCGGCGAATTGGCAAATCGCCTGATGCATCCGCGTTTCGAAGTGGAGCGCGAGTATGCGGTGCGCGTGCAAGGAACAATGACGGAAGCACAGATAGATCAGGCACTCAAGCAGGGTGTCGAGCTGGAAGACGGTTTAGTGAAATTTGAAAAGCTCGAAGATCAGGGCGGTGAAGGTTTCAACCACTGGTATCGCGTGATGCTGAAAGAAGGACGCAATCGCGTGGTGCGCCGCACCTTCGATGCGTTGAAGTTGCCGGTGAGCCGGTTGATGCGCGTGCGCTTCGGTATAATCAGCCTGCCACCGAGATTAAAGCGTGGCATGACCACCGAGCTGGATGCGGGAGAGGTGGCACAGGTAATGGATTGGGCAGGAGTCGTTTCCGACAACGGCGAATCGCACCAGGACGCGCCGGTTTTTAGCCAAGTTGAGCGGGTACAAGCCGTAAAAACTGAGGATCGCCCGGTTGTTGCAACGAAAGCTGTTCGAGGCGCTAACCGGACAGGCTGCGGACGAATAAGCGGCAGGAAGGGCAAAACTGGTGTAAAACGCTGACTGGCACTAGAATCTGCGTTGCCGAATTCGGCTAATATTGCGCGCTAATTTCAAATCGCAATCAAGATGACACTTTGCGGTTGGAGCAATAGTTAGCCTTTTATATTTATGCGTTAGCCCGCACGGTGTTTGTGTATTTGATGCCACCCACCTTTTGGGCGACAACGTTGCAGCAGGAGCGCGATTTATCGAGCGATTGATTTGCCGGGCAATCGCTCGATGAATCGCGCTCATACAGGTTTCAACTGCCGTTTTCAAGATTAAAGTAATGGAAATTTGAATGGAAGAGCGCGGTAATAAAACCATCATGAGCAGTGTGCTGTTCTTGGATATTGTAGAATATTCCAAGAAGTCGGTGACTGGGCAGATTTCGTTGAAAGATAGGTTTAACAGCTATCTTTCCGCCGCTATATGCAACGTGCCGGTGTCTGACCGGATCATTCTCGACACGGGCGATGGTGCGGCTGTCAACTTTCTTGGCGATATTGAAGACGCGCTAAAAGCCGCGCTCAGCCTGCGTGAAAGCATCGCCAACGAAGACCCCAATGTGGATCCGCCCTTGCGAGTACGCGTAGGCATCAATCTCGGCCCGGTTCGCCTGGTACGGGATATCAACGGACAACCCAATATCGTGGGCGACGGCATCAATGTCGCGCAGCGGGTGATGGGCTTTGCGGAGGTCAACCAGATTCTTGTGTCGCGCTCTTACCACGATGCGGTATCGCGCCTTTCTCCGCAATATGCCGGATTGTTCCATTCCCAAGGATCCCGCACCGATAAACATGTGCGTGAACATGAAGTATACGCAGTCGGCCGTCCAGGCGAAAAGACTACAGAATTGCTGGCCGCGACCATACTTGCCGAGGAAGAAACCAAATCGTCAGCGCCCATATCGGCATCCGCCAATGCCACCGGGAATAGTGCGATTAAAAACGCACTGGCACAATTCAAACAGGCGGACTCCAAACAGCGCGCACTTTATATTGGCGCGCTTATCGCAATCATCGTGCTGGCAGGCGTATTTCTGCTAAAGAAACCTCATAACAATAAAGCACTCAGCGTACCGAATATTGCCCAACTGGATATTGGACAAACGCAAGCGGCGAGCGGCAATCAGCCGATATCTACCGTTGCTCCGACAGCTCCTGTCGCGCCTCGTGCAAATGGCAAGGCGGCAGATGCGGGTATGGTGCAGCCTGTTACCACGACCAAGCCGAGCAGCAAAAAAGGGGATGACCAAGCCAAATATTCGGCTACCCAACCCAAGGCAAAACCTGTCGAATCAGCCCGAAAAGGTGTTGTACCGGCTGGCGAGAACAGCGCCGTGGAACAAAACGCGGAAGCGCACATTTTTATCATCTGCAAAGAAGGAACCAAGTTTTTTGTGGATGGCGCGGAAAAAGGCAAAGAACAGCTTGTAGGCGGCGTGGAAAAAGGCAAAACGATATCGACAGGAGTGACTGTGGCTGTTTCGCCGGGCAAGCACAAGGTAATTGTAACCAGTAAAAGTGGTGAGCTTCACACGCAAAATATCGTGTTTGAGCCAGGTAAAACGGTACATGTCAAGCCGAAATTTTGTGATCAGTAACACTTGTCTGATTACCGGTTTTGTGTGAGGGCATCTCTATAAATGAATATCGCAATTAAAATTTATTCTGGTGAACAACATGATTAGCCAGCTAGGGCGTTATGAGGTGCTTGGCGAGCTTGGACAAGGCGCGATGGGCATCGTCTATAAAGCCAAGGATCCGTTGATTGACCGCATAGTCGCGATCAAGACGATTAATCTCGGGCTCGCGCTGGAAGAAAAAGAAGAATTTGAAGGTCGTTTCTATCAGGAAGCCAAGGCGGCCGGAAGGCTCAATCACCCAAATATTGTGACTATCTATGATGTGGGCAAGAGTGGCGATGTCGCGTACATTGCCATGGAATTCCTGCAAGGGCGCGAACTGCGCGACATCATGAACGATAGCGGATTGTTGCCGATCGATCAGGTGCTGGATATCGTAGCTCAAGTGGCGCAAGGGTTGGCTTATGCCCATGAACATGAAATCGTGCATCGCGATGTCAAGCCCTCGAACATCATGGTGGTGCGTGACGGGCACGCAAAAATTACCGACTTCGGCATTGCGCGCATGGCTTCCTCGGCGGTGCGCACCCAGACCGGCATGGTGCTTGGCTCGCCCAAGTACATGTCGCCGGAGCAGGTGATGGGCAAGACGATAGACCAGCGTTCAGACATTTTTTCGCTGGGTGTAATGCTCCATGAAATGCTGACTGGGCAGGCACCCTTTAATGGCGAGAATATCAACGCCATCATGTACCAGACTCTGAACGCAGCACCTGCGCTGCCCAGCACATTGAATCCAGCTGTGCCGGAAATGGTCAACTTTATAGTCGCCAAGGCTTTGGCCAAGAAACTGGATGACCGCTACCAGAACGCCAAAGATTTCGCCGCTGATTTGCGCGCCTGCCGCGACACCTTACCGCGATCAGGCAAGCAAATAGATGTTTCACCAGCTGGCGGCGAAAAAAAATTAACCGACGCGATTTCCATTACAGGCAGCAAGGAAGCCAGTGATGAGGAGGCCAAACCGGCTGCAACGGCAGGCTTATCAAAAGCCTTCGATTCCACCGCAGCGACCATGCGGTTGGCGGCTTTGACGGCCACCAGCGAAGATGTCGACGAATTGGCCAAAACCTTAAAAATAGTCCGTCCGAGTAAAGAATCGATAAATCAGGCGGCTCCGGCAACTAGGGTTGCCCGTTCATCTGCGCCTTCCGCACGCATCCCCGGCGGCGTGAATCTTGTGCTGGTTATCCTCGTGCTGCTAGTGTTGCTGGGTATCATCACGATTTTTGCATTCTGATTTTTTGATGCCAATAAAACATGGCGATTAAACCTTCGCCACGCTTTGCGATATTGCTATTGTCGCTCCACACGATAACTGCAATCGCGGTGTATGCCGCTACCATGCCAATGGCGGCCAGATGGGCAATAATTCTGCCGATTTTGCTGAGCCTGATTTACTATCTGGCACGCGATGTTTTGTTACTCTTGCCAGATTCATGGTGTGATATTGCACTCAACCAAAACAGCGTATCTGTTGTATCCAGAAACGGTTCGAGCTTTCTCGGACTGGTCGCAAACAAAACCATTGCCAGCCCCTACTTCGTCATATTACGCATCAAATCGGATAACCGTCGCCTGCCGGTTTCCCGCGTCATCTTTCCGGATGCGCTGGGCAAAGATGAGTTCCGCGATTTGTGCGTGCGCCTGAAGTTCGCCTAGCGGCTATATGAGCAATCCCAATTCTCTGCCAATAGTGCCATAACGTAGGGCGGGTTCTACCCGCCAGATATAGCTGTCGGGCACAGCCCGACCTGCAAATTATTTCTCATGAGAAGGAGAAATGGAATAAGGTGATGGCGGACAGAGAATTGTCGGCTGCGGATTCGCCAGCATTTTCGGGTAATCCTTGCTGAAGTGCAGGCCGCGGCTTTCGTGGCGCAGCAAGGCGCTTTGCACAATCAACTCGGCATTCATCACCAGGTTGCGCAACTCCAGAAGATCGGAGCTGACATGGAAGTTGGTGTAATACTCATTGATTTCATCCTGCAACAACTGGATGCGGTGTTGCGCGCGCTGCAGACGCTTGTTGGTGCGCACGATGCCCACATAATCCCACATAAAGTGACGCAATTCCGCCCAGTTGTGCGAGATGACGATTTGCTCATCCGCATCCGTTACGCGGCTTTCATCCCAGTCTGGCAGGTGTGCCGGAGCCTGATGCGGTTTACCCAAAATATCACGGACTGCGGCATCCGCGAATACCAGGCATTCCAGCAGGGAATTGCTGGCCAGCCGGTTGGCACCGTGCAATCCGCTGTAGGCGGTTTCACCTACCGCATACAGATTTTCCATATCGGTGCGCGCGTGCAAATCGGCAACGACTCCGCCGCAGGTGTAATGGGCTGCAGGGACTACCGGGATTGGCTCCTTGCTGATGTTGATGCCCAGTGACAAACAATGCGCATAGATCGTCGGAAAATGCCCCTGCAGGAACTCGACTGACTGATGCGATATATCCAGATAGACACAATCCAGCCCACGTTTTTTCATCTCGAAATCTATCGCCCGCGCCACCACATCGCGCGGGGCAAGCTCGGCTCGCTCGTCATGCCAAGGCATAAAACGTGTGCCATCCGGCAATTTGAGAATGCCGCCTTCACCGCGCACCGCCTCGCTGATTAAAAAAGATTTTGCATGAGGGTGGTACAGGCAGGTGGGGTGGAACTGGATAAATTCCATGTTGGCCACCCGGCAACCGGCGCGCCATGCCATCGCTATCCCATCGCCCGTCGCGGTGTCGGGGTTGGTGGTGTACATATAGACCTTGCCGGTTCCACCGGTCGCCAGGATGGTATTTTGCGCGGCGATAGTGATGACTTCATCGCTCAGGCTGTTGAGCGCATAAACGCCATAGCAGCGCTTATCCGACAAGCCGAGTTTCTTTCCGGTAATCAAATCGACCGACAAATGATTTTCCAGCATCGTGATATTGGGGTGTTTCAACACACGCGCGGCGAGCGTTTCCTGCACCGCATGGCCGGTTGCATCCGCAGCATGGATGATGCGCCGACGGCTGTGCCCGCCTTCGCGTGTGAGGTGGTAACCCATACCGCTGGAGCTATCCTTGGTGAAGGGCACGCCTTGATCGATCAGCCAGTCAATGGCGGTCTTGCCATGCTCGACAACGTAACGGGTGACAGCTTCATCGCACAGACCCGCACCGGCGATGAGCGTATCCTGAATGTGCGCATCCAGTGAATCGTCTTCGGCCAGCACGGCGGCAATACCGCCCTGCGCCCGATTGCTCGCGCCGTCCAGCAGGGATTTTTTAGTGATTATCCCTACCTTTTGGTGATCGGCCAGCTTTATGGCCAACGCCAAGCCAGCCAAGCCGCTGCCGATAATCAGTGTGTCAAATTGCAGCAATTGAGTTCCCAGTGTATTTGCTCAGGTTCTAACTATAGCAGGGAGTAGTGTATAGCCGTAGTGGCCGTAGCACAGATGAAATGCGATGCAATCCGAGAATGATATTTAGCCGCAAACTTTCTGTGCAACATACTACCTAGTGTTTGCCAGAAAACCTCCACTTC
>CAIZNF010000369.1 GCA_903934275.1 uncultured Nitrosomonadales bacterium | reverse complement strand
TTGTTTGACAACTTAGTGGAATGGCTAGTTAGTTCATCCTAAAATCGGCAGTAGAAACCTGTAGGAGCGCGATTTATCGCGCGATAGCCCAGCAAATCAATCGCCCGATGAATCGGGCTCCTACGACAACGGCATCCCCAAAAGGTGAGTGGCATCAAATACACAAAAACCAAACGCCATACGGGCTAACGCACAAATATGAGAGGCTAACTGCTCTTTCTAGGTTCATCAGGATTTTGAATTTATAGAGGCCCCCTTAAGTAATCACCGTAGGCCGTTCGCGCCCGGTGCGCTCGCGTAATTCGGAAATTTCCAGCGCGATGTTGATAAGCTCTGCGAGTGCTTCTTGTGCGTCGAGGTGGTGTTGCGCGACATCTGGCTCGAAGGATTCCAGGTAAATACGTAGTGTCGCGCCCTCGGTGCCGGTGCCGGATAGGCGGAACACGATGCGTGAGCCGTCGGTGAAAATGATGCGCACACCTTGCCCGGTGCTGACGCTGCCGTCAACCGGATCGGTGTAGCTGAAGTCGTCACAGAAATCTGCGGTGTAGTTACCTAGTTTTTGCGCGGAAAATTTGCTGAAACTATCCCGCAGCAGTTTCATCACGCCGTTGGCCGCGTCGATGGGGATGCCCTCGTAGTCGTGGCGCGAATAGACGTTGCGCCCGAAGCGCGCCCAGTGTTCGCGCACGATATCTTCCACCGATTGTTTGCGCACCGCGAGAATATTCAGCCAGAACAACACCGCCCATAGCCCGTCTTTTTCGCGGATGTGGTCGGAGCCGGTGCCGAAACTTTCTTCACCGCACAGCGTCACTTTGCCCGCATCCATCAGGTTGCCGAAAAATTTCCAGCCGGTCGGAGTTTCATAGCAGGGGATGCCGAGTGCCGCAGCAACGCGATCCGCCGCCGCGCTGGTCGGCATCGAGCGTGCAATGCCTGCCAGACCTTGCTTATAACCCGGTACAAGATGCGCGTTGGCGGCGAGGATGGCGAGGCTGTCGGAAGGCGTGACGAAAAAATGTTTGCCGAGAATCATGTTGCGGTCGCCGTCGCCGTCCGATGCCGCGCCGAAATCCGGCGCGTTGCCCCCATACAGTACCTCCACCAGTTCATGCGCATAGGTGAGGTTCGGATCGGGATGGCCGCCGCCAAAATCGGGCAGCGGTTCGGCATTCATTACACTGTCCGGTGCAGCTCCCAAACAGTTCACCAGTATCTCGCGAGCATAAGGTCCGGTGACGGCGTGCATGGCATCGAATTTGATGAAAAAACCACCCGAAAGCAACTTGCGGATCGCGGCAAAATCAAACAGCGACTCCATCAGTTCGGCATAGTCGCCGACCGGATCGATCACCGACACGATCATATCTCCAAGCCCGCTGTCGCCGAGAGTGTCCAGCTCAATATCAGATGTATCCGCGATGCGATACTGCGAAATAGCTTTGCTTGCAGCATAAATTGCCTCGGTGATTTTTTCCGGTGCCGGGCCGCCGTTGGCGGTGTTATATTTGATGCCGAAATCGCCGTCCGGGCCGCCCGGGTTATGGCTGGCGGAGAGGATGATTCCGCCGCAGGTTTGATATTTGCGGATCACGCAGGAAGCCGCGGGGGTAGAAAGAATACCGCCCTTGCCGACCAGCACGCGTCTGAAGCCGTTAGCTGCCGCCATTTTTAAAATAATCTGGATCGCTTCGCGGTTGAAATAGCGCCCGTCACCGCCCAGCGCCAGCGTTGCGCCCTGCGGCGCGGCAATGCTGTCGAAAATGGACTGCACGAAGTTCTCCAGATAATGCGCTTGGCGAAAAACCTCCACACGTTTGCGCAAACCGGAAGTGCCGGGTTTCTGGTCGTTGAAGGGGGTAGTAGAAACTGTGCGTGCTTGCATTTTCATTCCTTCCGTTTGTCATGCGACAAAACCGTAACCGTAGGGTGGGCTGTGCTCACCATGTCGGGCACAGCCCGACCTACATTTGGTTCCGATTCGTCAGATTATAGGGTTTCCTTTGACCATATTACCACCGGAGCAACGGATAGCATTCCACAAAGCTCCCGATTCCTGTAATAATCGCACAAGCGAAAAAACGATACCGAAAGAGGGTGGACGCAATGACGAGCCAAGACGATTTGAAACGCGCGGTGGCGCAGGCGGCAATTCAATATGTGCCGTTTGATTGCATAGTTGGCGTGGGCACGGGTTCCACCGCCAATTTCTTCATTGAAGAGCTGTCCAAAATTAAACACAAGATCCGCGGTGCAGTAGCCAGCTCCGAGGCTTCGGCAAAGCGTTTGCAGGGGCACGGCATCGAGGTGCTGTCGCTGAACGATGCGGGCGATCTGTCTGTGTATGTGGATGGTGCGGATGAGGTTACCTGCCATTTGCACATGATCAAGGGCGGCGGCGGCGCGTTGACGCGCGAGAAGATCGTCGCAGCGGCAAGCAGAAAATTCGTCTGCTTGTGCGATGCCAGCAAGCTGGTGGATGTGCTGGGCAAGTTCCCGTTGCCCGTTGAAGTGATTCCTATGGCGCGCAGTTACGTGGCCCGCCAACTGGTCGCCTTGGGCGGGCAACCAAAATTGCGCGAGGGTTTTACCACCGATAACGGCAACGTCATTCTCGATGTGCATGGGCTGCAAATCATGAATCCGGTGGAACTGGAATCCACGCTGGATCACATTGCCGGAGTGGTGACCAACGGCCTGTTCGCGCGCCGTCCCGCCGATGTGCTGCTGCTCGGCACGGCGGAAGGCGTGAAAACGATGACGTTGTGAATGCGGCCAGATTAAGCTGAAAAAACCTGAGCTAAAAATGAGAAATCGTTTTTTCGTAGGTTGGGCAAAGCGCAGCGTGCCCAACGAAAAAAGTCATTATTTATGTTGGGCACGCTACGCTTTGCCCAACCTACGCTCTGCCCTTCCCCACAAATGGAAGGAGATGGTAGAAGCGAGTGTGGTACAGCTGTCATCTTCCC
>CAIZNF010000368.1 GCA_903934275.1 uncultured Nitrosomonadales bacterium | reverse complement strand
TGCAATAAGTGATCGCTTCATTTGCATTCACTCCTTATCTGCCAAATTTTGTTGGAAACCTGAGCATCGTAATTACGTATTTGTTCTTTAGTTCCGTTTTCCATCATTCCCATATTGACGCCGCGTTGCTTCTGGAGATATCTGATTTGCGCTTCTGCATTAGCACAGTCTATTTCCAATCGCACAATGTCAATATAATTGTCTCGTTGTGGTTGCACAGCACAACCAGAAAACAACACGCACAATCCAAGTGCCATATATATCTTCATCGCACAACTCCTTTGCAACTTTCTGAGTTCATCATAAACCATTGGGAGCACCGTTTCGCCTCTTCTGGATCATAATTAGGATATCGCATTTCCAATCTTTTCGATTCTTCCCAATCGGCTTTGTGCGCCTGTATGAATTCTTCATGCCGTGCATTTAAATCATCTACTAATGCCCTGCACTGGTCGTACGAAACTTGTTTACAACGTAGCTGCAATTGAATTTGTTCACGATCAAAATCACCCTGTTGGTTTGGCTCGCCACATGCCATTCTGAGTCGCTTCAATCCGTCGTAAACCAAACCCTTATATTCGCCACTTGCTATTGCACCAGCAGTTTCTCTATCCGCCGAGTAGTTTCCGAATAATCGAGTGGAAACTCGCGTGCTTTCTTTACCAAGAGTGCGCAACATCCCATCTAAAAATTGATATTGTCCGCGATAGGTGTTACAGGTCTCGTCAATTTTATAATACCGCAGGTCTTCCACATTCATTAACGCAGGTGTGTTGACGTACGAATCTGCTATCGCTGAACCGGCAGTTGCTACCATTCCAAGAACAGCAATCCATAAATTGATATGCACGATACCCCCTCTGATATTAGCTTGCGTGAGCGCATTGCGATGACACACTAATTCCCAGTTGAAGCATAGTTTAAAGCTAGCTATGAAAAAGGAATGAGTGCCAGATTAGTTGGATACCGGAATATCTTCAGTTTCAACACTCGGGCTTCCCTGCTGAATTTGGCTGGATTGAGTGGTCTTGCGAGTGTTTACGATAACAGGTGTTTGGGCTTCTGCTTCGTCGCGAACTCGGCGATCAGCTTTAAGCTGGTCAAGCTCTTTTTCAGCCGCTCCTTTTGATGCCTTGAATGATTTTTTATTCAAGTAGCTTTGAAGCATTTGGTTATTGTTTCCGAGTGGAAATTTGAGCAACACGTAAGTTCTATAGCCTCCACCCTCCGGGAATATTTGGCGTTCAATTATGACTCCGCCAATCACCTTAACGTCTGTTGCAATTTTGTTGGCCACAATTTCTGTGCTTTGAACAAACTCATCTCCCGCATCTCGTTTAAAGTCCTTTGTAAGGGTATTAATTTCTCCGGCAATTTTGTTTGCCAGATGAGTTTCAGCATCAAGTTGTGCTTTATGGTTACTCATCGACAGATCCCGGCTGATCGCAGTTCCTGCAACATAGACAAATTCGGCAGTTGATTCGGGCTGCTTGCTGTACCAAGCTGGAATGATGGGAGTGACTGTTGCAGGTGCGACCGCTAGCGGGGCGGTTGCAGATATGGCGGCAGGTTGTACAGCCACCTCCGGGGTCGAGGCGCAGGCACCAACGAATACGCTTACCATCGCAAAACAAATTATATTATTATTCGATTTCATGTTAGCTCCTTTAAATGATTGGGATAATTATCTGCAAATGCCAACTACAATTTCTATATCCAAGAGAAGTTCCACGCCGATCATCCACGAAAAAATCACTTCGCAATTTTAGTAAATTAATTTGTCAATTTTTTTAGTAAATTTCGTTCGTTCAGCGAATTTTACTTCTCCAATGGACTATTGTTGATCAGGAATCCCTCCGCTTCCCGTGTTGGATTAACATTGACGATTCTGACACTGAATCGTTATTTAATAATACCGGCAGCTACGTGATAGCGGAGTGGCGGTGGGTGGACAGGCCAAGGCTATGCCTAGTCTGTTCGATAAGAGCCTCAAAGACCCGCTTCTCGTTGGCATCCTCAGGCAAGGCCGCTACGGACTTGGCGAGATCGGGGAAAAAACTGTACTTGGACAAATAATCAATACCACTTACATAAGCCACTTTCTTTACTCGATTAAAATACCAGCTAACAGCCATTGCATGTGGAGTCGTAAGCACGAAATCACTTTCGGACCCTCTCCTCTCTTTATCAGCGGTCACAATAACTCCAGCGCCACCCCAATCCCGTGCAAGCCGTTTCTTATTTATAGTGGATGCGGTACTCCATCCATAATCAATCTCAGCGGCAATTTCACTAATGGCGTTGTTCAATTCACAAAAACTTTCTTTGCTGTGCAAGTCAATACTTCGCATGGTGACACCTCTGTACTGATTAAATAATCCAAACCGGGTAAGCCGGAACAAAAAATGAAAAACTGTTTTTCAGCAGGCTGAGCAACGTGTAGTTGCACACAACAAACAAAAACACCATTTTTTAAGTTAGGTACGCTACGTTTTGCCCAGTCCACGCAACTATGTCTCGTATTGATCTCGAACCGGTGAGTCGGAGCCAATGCAGTAAAGTTTAACCAAATGTGGCGAGTTGCTTTACACCCCCGCAAGTTTTACATTATTTTTACTTCCGGTTTCATTTTTCGCTTTTTTTATTGATCGGCAACCATTCTGCCCAACTAAAAACACTCAATACAGCAAAAAATATTGACGAGATGATCAATCCTAATCCGATAAAAAGTAAACCGAGTTGCGAAACAATACTTGCAACTAATGAACAAGTCACTGCGGCTGCAAAACTTAATGCAGTAATAGACTCTGGCGCTTTTGTCATTTTATTTCCTCTCGTCAAATATCAAACGTCTTCCATTTGTAGAGTGCAAACAAGCTTGCCAAGCACCCACACTAAATCAGACTGGAATTATGTTTGCGAGAAATGAGAGTACCGCTCAATGCGACGGATGATGACGTATACCCCGCTTTAATTAAAAAAATGATTTCTAACAGTCACTGTTGGCGGCTGCTCGCCTTGTCATCAACTTTAAAAGAAAGCGGGGGCAGAAACGACTGGGATGCAGGTTTGTCGAAGAAAATATCGGTTCAATTTCCTCCCGGAAGAAATTTGACAAATCCTCACGATCTACAGGAATCCTGATAACCTCCGGGATGTCCTCACGGCGGCAGCGCCCCACCACCAGATGATCCTGGTAGAGCGAATTAAAGGCTTCCGGGACATCATAATCATCGTCAAACCCGAACCCCTTCAAAGAGAGAGCCGGATGAGTTTTCCATTCCGGGTATGCACATGCGCCTCCAGTTGGATGATCATGGCCGGTTACCAACCTTGAGACAGGGAAGAAATCTTTCGTCAAAGCACAAAACGCCGCAAAATCGCGATACCCATAAAACTCACCCTTTCCCTGTCGGCGCGGAGTGATTCGCGTCCAGGTAAAATCCTGAAGTGACTTAGAGCTATTCAACCACGCCAGCTTTTCTCTTCTGGTCGTCATGGAGGCAACACCCTTTTGCAGGTCAGCTTGGGGGAAGCCGCCATGAGTTGCAAGCAACCCATCTGGAAACAGCACGGCGCGAGGCAACCCTCTGGACAGCCTGATGTACTCCCTGCCGAATGCGTGACGGAATGGAAGACAAAAATCATCCCTGTTCAGAAGTTCAACAAATTCAGAGGGCGATACAGAAGCGCTAAAAGACCCGTCTGATTCCTCATGTACGCCTACGTCATGATTGCCTGCGATCCAAAGTATGCGATGGGGAAATTGCTTTGCAAAAGCCAATAACAGCCAGA
>CAIZNF010000367.1 GCA_903934275.1 uncultured Nitrosomonadales bacterium | reverse complement strand
GGGCGGCTATCCGACACTGGCGCATGGAGGGCTGTCTCTCCTTGAGGTGCTATCGCCTTTCGTCGATCTCTCGAAATAAGGAACGCGCTACATGGCAACCAAAAAAGAGCAATTGGCGATGGAAGTCGCCAAAGCCGTAGGCGCAGGCAAGGCGGTCGCGATGGAGACCGTCGATTTTAACGACCCGAACCGTCCCAAGACTTGTCTGGAAGTTGACTTTCCGATTCTGCCGATCAATCAGGTGGCCATCATCGAAGGCAACGCGGGCAAGCCGATTTACCAGATGTCGAAGTGGTGGGCGCGGCGGCGTTCCAGCGTGTTCCGCTCGATGCTGATCGCTGCCGCTACCAAAGCCCCCGAAGACAAATCGCACGCGGCCAAATTGGTGTGGGATAACTACTACGCCAACCACCAGAAGAAAGGCGCGTTCAAGCACCTAAAAGTAGCGGACATCTTCATGGGCGGCGGCACTACGCTGGTCGAAGGCTCGCGTCTCGGGATGCAGATGTTCGGCAACGACCTGAATCCGGTGGCGTGGTTCGTCGTCAAGCAGGAACTGGCGAATGTCGATCTCGATGAAGTGAAGCGTCTGCTCGCGGACATTGAAGCCGAGGTCAAGCCGCAGATCATGCCGTACTACTACTGCGACGGGCCGAACGGCGAGAAGGGGAAATGGACGCACCTGCCTTCCAAGCACGTTATGGGGGCAGATTTCGACCCGCTCAAGCTGACGCACGATCAACGCCGCGAATACAGTTACGAAGGCCCCGAGATAATCTACACCTTCTGGGCCAAGCACGGGCCTTGTCAGGTGACCGGATGCGGGCATCGCACGCCGATCATGAGCAGCCCGGTGATGGCGGTGAAGACGCTCGCTGTCAAATATTGGGAACACACATGTGGCAAATGCGGCAACGATTTTCACGTTGAGGAAAACAATGCGCGGATGGCTCCCGACGTGCCGCTCTATATCGCACCGGGTGAATATCCGTATTCAACTTTAGACCCCAAGCGCGGTGTCGTTTGCCCGCATTGCGGCCATGCAAGCACGGCGCAAATCCGCATAAATGATGGTCTTGTGATCGACGGCGAACACGGACAAATCAAGCTGGGCAAGGGCAAAAACAAGAAAGTCGAGATGTCGCTGCTGGTACATCCGCAGTGGCTGGCGGGTAGCCCGAAGAGCGATGCCAACGGCCAGCCGTTTGGTGGTTCGGCGCAGGACGATGCTGTATCGACTGCGCGCTGGAATCAGGAACGAGCATCAAAAATTCGTTTGCTTGAGGTGCGGGGCGTACTACCAAATGAAGTGACGTGCCCAGAGACCAAGGTCACCTTCAAAACTGCTGTTGGCACGGTTCCCAAGAAGTCGACATTTACATGTCAAGCAGACGGTAACGCGAACGATGTTCTTGAGGCGGTTAGAGCCACGGGAAAGACTGGGGCAATGGCTGCTTATGCCTTTCAAGGATACTCCCCTAAACGAGATGCCGATGGAATGACCTACGGCGGTCGATTCTTTTCGATCTTCAATACAGTAAGCGCACGACAGTATGATACAGCGACTAGAGAATGGGAAGAACGCAGAAATACAGATCTTGCTAACTACTGGCCTCAATCTGAACTGTCACTTGGTTGGAAAACACACGGCTGGGGAATTCCTGAGCATGGCTTCACACATTACTGGACAATGTTTAACCCACGTCAATTACTGATTCATGCGCAGTTATTGAAAGCAATTACTACAGTGGGAGTTTATGATTGGGCAGTCAGAGAATATGTGCTCGGAGCGTTTCAAAATCATCTGCGCAATCAGAATATGTTCTCCTTCTGGCATATGAAGCTGGACAAGTTGGCACCAATGCTTTCAAACAACAATTTTCATCCAAAGAATAACGTTGTTGAGGTGGGCGTATTCCCCCCACTGGGGTATGGC
>CAIZNF010000366.1 GCA_903934275.1 uncultured Nitrosomonadales bacterium | reverse complement strand
CCGATCTCTGGAGCAACTTCAGCCTGTTCTTCCGGCCACTCACCCGGCAACATTGGCAACCAGGTCGCGGCTGGTTGCGCGGGCCCAAAAGTACGTCGTCTGGCAGCTCCTGCAGCAGCGCGGTGGATCTGCGCCACCACATCGTCAAGGTGCAAACGGCGTGCTTCGGCAATGGCATCAAAATCAGCTGACAATGCTGTACCATGCCAGCCCCATTCGGCATCACGTGCCAGCCGGCTTGCCAGCATGACGCAGCGAGGGCGTACATGCGCTGCACATTGTTCCGGTTGCATGGCGGTCGTCACCAGATGTGGCATATTCCACTGTTCAGCCAACGCCATGGACATCTGGTCTATATAAAAACCTAAAACTTCCTGCTCAATAGTTGCGCCAGTATTTCTTTGACGGGCCTTGTCCAGTACGATTAGCTTATCCGGTGCAACTGCCCATAACGCCATCTCGCCAAGCTCCTGCAATAGCGCAGCGATGTAGACCTCCTCAACATTGGTGTCAAGCCGTTGCACCGCCCATTCACGCGCCTGTGTTGCGGCGTGATAGGCGCGTGCTGCGGTGCGCTGCAAGCCTTGCTGGGCAGCCTGCGGCAAGGATTCCTCCAGGGTTCGACTAGCACCAAGTCGATCAAAAGTGGATTCAAGCCCCAGCATCATCACCGCATGCTCTGCGGTAGCAATGCGCTGTGCGAATGCGCCGGCCTTGTTAGCATTTGCCAGGCGCATCAGCTTGAGCGTCATCATGGGATCAGGCAAAACAATCGCAGCAATTTTTGCTGCAGAGACATCAATACTGTTGTGCAGTTTGTTCAAACTCAGCAACGTGGCCTGCAATACAGGCGGCTCTTGTGAGGTCAGATGTGACACCCATTCGTCAAAAGTAACTGGCAACATCCGTATCCTTGCGGGAGGTTATTCGGGACTAATTTCTTCCTGCGAAGCGCCATGGTTGCGGTAATCGGCGTTTCATAGCAGAATCGCTCTCATATTCTAAACGCAGAAACATAACAAGCAAGGGTTTAGTCCATGAATCTGATTGTCGGCGTTGTAATTATTCTGGGTTGTATTATAGGGGGCTTCATATTAGAGCATGGCCACCTCGCCGCACTCTGGCAACCCGTCGAGCTCTTGATTATTGGTGGCGCATGCTTCGGAGCATCCTTTATTGCGCACCCCATGCCCGTCATCAAAGGGGCCGTTGCCGGAGTGCTCGGATTGCTCAAGGGCTCAAGTCACAACAAGGCGAGGTACATGGATCTGCTGGCGTTGCTCTATTCGCTGTTCGCTAAAATCCGCAAAGACGGCCTGATCGCACTGGAAGCGGATATTGAGGATCCAGGCAAAAGCGCTATTTTTTCCAATTTCCCTTCCGTGCAGGCCGATCACCACGCAATGGACTTCATTTGTGACTATTTCCGCATGATGGTAGGGGGCAGCATGAATGCTTTCGAAATCGAGAATCTCATGGATATCGAACTTGAAACCCATCACCACGAAGCGCATGCCCCGATTGCATTCATGTCCGGCATGGCGGATTCTTTGCCGGCCTTCGGT
>CAIZNF010000365.1 GCA_903934275.1 uncultured Nitrosomonadales bacterium | reverse complement strand
GTTCGTGGTTAAGTAGTGACTTAGCATGGGGTTATCGTGCTTAGTCAATACTTAGTTGTTACACCAGAGCTTGTCGAACCATGATCGGATTAAATCTATAACAATCACTTGGTACCGCCAGCCCTTCGACAAGCTCAGGGCGAACGGGCGATTTAATCCGCGTTTCCTTAAATTTTCCAGAGCCGGTTAACTACTTTGCAACATTGGCAAGGCGAGCAAATATGAACCCACCCGATTGCATAAATCAAACCGACCGCATGAATCCGGCAGATCGCGTTCTAACCGAACAGAATTTTCTGTTTCGCGGCATGGATTTTGCCAGCGTCGAATACATGCTGGAACATAGCGCCATACGGAACCTGGCCGCCGGCGAGAATCTGTTGCAACCCGACACCCCGAATCACCATCTTTACCTGATACTCGAAGGCAAGCTAAGCGTTCACCTGGCTGCGCAGGAGACATTGGAACATACCTTATTGCTTGCCGAGGAGTGTGCGGGAGAAATATCCTTGGTGGATGGCAAGCATCCATCGGCACTGGTCGTCTCCACCGGCTCAACACGCGTACTGGCCGTCCCTCATGATACGGTATGGTCGCTGGTTGACCATTCACATGAAATTGCCCGCAACCTGCTGGAAATCATTGCGGGGCGAATGCGCCACGACAACATGGCGCTCATTGCTTCGCAAAATAAAAAATTGCAGTTCGAACATCAGGCCTATGTCGATGCGCTGACCGGAATTTATAACCGCCACTGGATGGACAATGCCTTCCCGCGCGCCTTGCAACGCTGCGTACTCAATAAACTACCCTTTGCTGTGATGGTTGTGGATATCGATCACTTTAAGCGGGTGAACGACACCCACGGGCATCTCGTAGGTGACCTCGCTTTGAAGACCGTCGCCAGATGCATGGCGGAAAATTTGAGGCCACATGACCTGCTGGTACGCTATGGAGGGGAAGAGTTCGCGGTGTTTCTGCCCGATGCTGACCTGGATGAAGCGAGGATAATTGCCACGCGGCTGCGCGTCGTGATCGCAGATACCGAAATCCGCTGTGAAGATGTTTCTTTCAAGGTCACCATCTCGATCGGCATTACGCCTGCCAAACATGAAGACACGCTTGAGAATCTTATCGGCGAAGCGGATCAGGCGCTCTACCGCGCAAAGGAATTGGGACGCAACCGTGTGGAAATATTTGGCTGAATCCCACATGACTCAAAACAGGATGAATTGTGCGAATGTCAGGCCACTTCCATTTTTTTGTGACTCAGGGGTGAGTAAGTTGTAGTGTAATAATTACATTACATTTCGCTGGATGCCCTTATGCGGCGGATTCAAGTTCGAAGTGCAACAACTAATGGTGGCTTGGTGTAGCTCCGAAAAATCGGAATTCGGAATATCCGGCGCAATAAAAATTGATTTTTAGAGGTTCCCTTTATTGAGACTCCCTTAATTTTAAATGAGTATCCTTAGAAACCAATCCACACTGTTTTCATATTTACGAATTCATGCATCCCCAGCTTAGACAGCTCTCGCCCGTAACCTGAGTTTTTCATACCTCCGAACGGCAGCCGCGGATCGGACTTGACCATGCCATTGATGAAGGTGCAGCCTGCTCGGATATACGCCGCCATCTGTTCGGCTCGTGCCATATCCTTGGTCCAGATCGACGAACCGAGACCGAAGCGGGTATCGTTGGCGATGCGTAGCGCTTCCTCTTCGTTCGCGGCACGAATCACGGTCGCCACTGGGCCGAATAGCTCTTCGTGATATGCGCGAGTGTTGGCGGTAACACAATCCAGTATGGAGGGCTGGTAAAAAGAACCCGCGCGCATGACCGGATTGCATCCGGTCACCGCCACTGCGCCATGAGCGATGGAATCGCTAACTTGGCGATGCAGTTCATCGCGCAGGTCGGAACGCGCCATCGGGCCGATTTGTGTAGCATCGTCCGATGGATCACCGAGCTTGAGCGCTTCCACTTTGGCTTTAAGCCGATGCACGAATTCATCGGCAATCTGCGGCACAACGATGAAGCGTTTGGCGGCGATGCACGACTGCCCGCAATTAAGGAAACGCGAAGCCACCGCCATGTTGACGGTATGTTCCATATCCGCATCGTGCAGCACGACGAATGGGTCGGAGCCGCCCAATTCCAGCACACATTTCTTCAGGTGCTGTCCGGCGCACGCCGCTACTTTGCGCCCGGCAGCTTCCGATCCGGTGAGTGTGATCGCATGTATGTGCGAACTGGCGATTGCATCGGTCACTTGCTCGACTTCAATCATCAGATTGGTAAGCAGCCCTTCCGACAAACCGCAATCGTGGAATATGGCTTCTATGGCTCGCGCGCATTGTGGAACATTCGGCGCATGTTTAAGCGCCAGCGCGTTGCCCGCCATCAGTGCCGGGGCTGCGGCGCGGAATACCTGCCAGAAAGGGAAATTCCACGGCATGACGGCCAGCACCACACCAAGTGGGTAATGCGCGACATAGCTTTTTCCTGCATCTGAAGCCACCGGTTCGTTGCACATGAATCCCTCACCATGCTGCGCATAGTAATCACAGACTCCGGCGCATTTTTCGACTTCGGCACGAGCTTCGCGCAGCGGTTTACCCATTTCCTGTGTGATAAGTTTCGCGTATCGGTCACGCTGCGCGAGTAACTGAACCGCCACATCGCGCAACACTTCGGCACGCTGAGAAAAAGAGGTTTGCGCCCACAAATGCTGCGCGCTGTGAGCCTTTTGTAGGGCTTGCTCCAAGCGAACAGCGTCCCAACTGGCATAAGTCTGGATCACCTGATCGGTGGTTGGGTTGAGACTCATAAAGGGCATGAAGGCTATCCTCCCAGGCTGGCTCGTAAATACTGTGAATATGCGCAGCTCAACTGAGCC
>CAIZNF010000364.1 GCA_903934275.1 uncultured Nitrosomonadales bacterium | reverse complement strand
ATCGACCGCGCCATTAACGGTCATTACTTCGTTATCACTTTTGAGGACTGCCGGCAAAACAACGCTCAGGCTGCGCAGGGCCGAATCGCATTTCTCGTAGCCGTTTTCAAAAACAGCCTGGGCGGGTGATGAATGTATCTTCACCTCCTGGGTCAGGAATGGATTGCTGAACTCATCAGACTTTCTTTTTGTTGCGCCTTTCACTACTTTGCCGTTTTCCACAAAACTCTCCTCCGGGGTTATTGAACAAAAAAACCGCACAAATACAAAGCTTGATAGTGAAACAGAGCTTCAGAAAAGTCTGATGGAAAGTGTGCAATTTTGCAGATTATCTGCATTGAAATAAGAATAAAACCGGTGTAGTGTCCGCCGCATCTTGCTTCATGCGCTTATTGCCATGAGCTGATATTGGCGGCTGACCAATCAAAACAAACAGAAGACGAGCAATCGTCATAACCACCCAGCGGGGATATCGTTCCCCGCAAGGGTCATGGTGTCTCCGTTTTTTTCATAAAAAGGAGAACACCATGGAACTTGTCATTATCGCTTGCTGCATCAGTGGCTACACCCTCAGCCGTCCAATTGTCTGGATGCTGGGGTTGAACTAAAACACCCACGCGGGGACACTTCCCCGCATAGGGTTTGTGTCCCCCTTTTTTTTCAAAAAGGAGACACAAAATGAAGCGCATCGTCAGAGGCTTGCCTATACAGGTTTATCACTCCGGTGAGGCAATATCACACAGCGGGATTGTTCAGCTGCTCAAGTCACCCGAACATTACCTGCAATACAAAACAGGGCCAGTCGCACCAACGCCAGCAATGGAATTCGGTTCGGCATTTCACGGCTTTATTCTTGAACCCGAGGTCTTTTCAAAAGATTATGTGCTTGCGCCGAAGTTCGACCGACGCACCAAGGAAGGCAAGGAAACAGCCGCAAAGTGGGATGTTGAAAATGCGGGCAAGACACCATTGACCGCAGAGCAGATGGACACGCTTGCCGCAATGAGGGTAAGCGTTTTCAATCATGCTGGCGCAGCCAGAATGCTTGACGATGGCGAAGCTGAGACATCCCTGTTCTGGACTGATGACTACACGGGATTGCCGTGCAGGATACGTCCAGACTGGATGAGCGAGTACGGTATAGCAGACCTTAAAAGCTGCTGTGGTGCGAGCAAAGACAGCTTCTCGAAAGCGATAGCCAATCTTGGCTATGACGTGCAGGCAGCTTTTTACACTGATGGCATGAAGGCGGTGACTGGAAAGTCAGTCAACTTTTACTTTATCGCAGTGGAAAAAACCGCACCATTCTCGACGGCTTGCTACATCGCCAGTCAGCAAATGATCGAAGTAGGGCGTGCCAAGTATCGCGGTGCGCTTGAGTTGCTGAAATGGTGTCAGGAAAACAAACAGTTTCCCGGCTATCAACCGAGCGGTGAGGTCGAAACGATTGATCTTCCGCGCTGGGCAGCAAACTTCGATATCGAAGAGTAGTACCAACCCTATCGGGGACACTTCCCCGACAAGGGTTTGTGTCCCCTTTTTTCATTTCAAAAAGGAGACACAAAATGGGCATTTTTATCTTGTTGATGATGGCGTGGGCGGCTTATTCGGCCATTCGATCTGTGGTGGCGTTTATCAAGCCACGCATGAAGGCAAGGCATACAACCAGAACTCTGGCGGCATCAATGCCGAACGAGCCAAGCTGGGCAGGTCTTGGAACGCCCACTTTCATTCGGCGCGGCATACCTTTTCCTGTTCCGGCTGAAAAGAAAAAGAAGCGCATCCGCAGAACCAAAGCTGTGGGCACGCCTGCTTGTGCCAGTTAGAAATTCAACCCGCGCGGGGACATCGTTCCCGCAAGGGGCAGGGTGTCTCTGCTGATCTGAGTACGGAGGCATCATGCAACGAAAAATCAAACCCAAAGCACTCAAGATTGCCCTGGATGCTTTTCGCGCCGACCCGTCACTGGGGACGCGTCAGGCCAAATCACTTTTCTCGGAAATCATCGCTCATTTGCAGGCGGGCATGTCCGATGAAGCGGTTTTGCAGGAAGTTCTCAAACAGAATCGCCCGACACCATCGCCAACCGGCAAGATGTCGCTGTTCTGATCTAAACCAACCCACGCGGGGCATCGTTCTCCGCAAGGGGCAAGGTGTCTCCGTGGTCATTAACGACAAGGAGATACCATGAAAAAAGTTTTTCATTTCTACGCCGACCCCGGTCACGGCTGGCTTGCCGTCAAGAAGCACTACCTGCGAAGTTTTGGCATCGCCTCTCAGATCACGCCATACAGCTACCAACGTGGCGATACGGCATATCTGGAAGAGGATTGCGACCTGTCGGTTTTCCTGGCTGCACTCAAGGAAGCCGGTATCGAGGCAGACATCAGAACGCATCATACTGATCGTCGATCCAGGATTCGCGGCTATGAATCATATCGCTGCGATGATTCCGGTCTGTGCAAGGTCGAAAAAGTGTCCGAAGGCCGCTGGCTGGTACGAAACGCGGAAGATGAGCGTATCGGCGAGGTATTCGGCATCAAGGGAAGGTTTCAGGCACAAACCATGAGTGGCGTTTTTGTCGCGAATGGCAGAACGTTGTACATGGCGGCGAACCTTCTGTCTTCGGCTCACTACCATGTGGTCGCCACCGTTCGTGATCCTCGCACCAATGAGGGCATGAAGGGTGCGCCGACCATGGGGTATTGCACGGAGTCGCGTGATATTGCCCTGCATCAGGCAAGGCAATGGGCGAGCGATGGCTATTGGTCATCGGTTTACGACAAGGTGTCAGGTGAAGCTATTTACGATTTCTCTCCGAAAGGAGGCGTGTGTGGGTTGCACGCCCAGCAAGTCGTAGCCAGTCACTAAGCAACAATCAACTTGCATCACGAAACGCTGTGATGTGTTTTTAACTGCCCCTGCGGGATATTTCTTCCCGCCAGGGGGAGAAGTGTCTCCGGGGGTTTTTTATTCCCGGAGGCAATAATGAAATTGAAAAAAATCGCTGCGGCAGTCATGTGGTTGCCCGGTTTTGAGCCAGAAGACAATATCCCTATTGTTTTACAGGGGCCAGTTGTTCCGCAACGCGAAGCCGAGATTATCCAGTTTCCCAAAGCGCTGGCTGCCGAAGTCGCAAAAATCAAAGCAGTATGGCCGCGTCTCGATGCCGTTACGTTTTCCGGTTTGTCCGGCAACGTCACCAAATTCGAGGCCAACATTGCCGCAATCGAATGCCTGCGCAAGCTGGAGTCCGAGAATAGGCAAGCGACCAAGGAAGACCGGGAAGTGCTCAACCGTTACACCGGTTGGGGCGGCATTCCGCAAGCGTTCAATGATGACCAGAAGGAACAGGCGTGGGTTGCCCGCGCCGAACGCTTCAAGGCATTGCTGAGCGAAGACGAGTACCAGTCTGCCGAAGCCAGCACACCAAACGCTCACTACACCGCACTGGAAGTCATCGAGGCGACGTGGCGCATGGTGGAACGGTTGGGTTTCAAGGGTGGCCGCATCATTGAGCCATCCGCCGGTGCCGGGT
>CAIZNF010000363.1 GCA_903934275.1 uncultured Nitrosomonadales bacterium | reverse complement strand
GGACTGATGTTGGTCAAGCGTGAGAACAGCAATGGGCGATGGCAACGTGCCATAGGTTTGCGCATCAGCCTGGTCGCGCGTGACGTATTCAAATTGCACCACGGCAAAAACCGCCTTGCCCTTGATACCTGCCACCTTGGGGTGAGGCAACTGCAAAAGCGAAGTGCCGTCCGGGCAATCCGAGAAAAACTGCCGCTCTTTGCCTGCAACCGATTTATCGATGATGGGGCGATTCAAAATATTAAAGTAACCGCCGCCAAGCACGGTGCCGCCTTGGCCATCAGGCACCTGGTCGCCGGTGATGAAGAAGGGTTGATAAGCCAGCTTGTAGCTCTGCGTGCGACCATCGCGCTGCAAAATTTGCAGGCTGGACGCTACGGTGGTCGTGGCCATGGCGGCCGGGTTAGGGATTAGGTAATTACTAAAGTACCGTTTATGATGACTCCATTCTGCACAAATGGAGTGGTCGCTTATGAAGCCAACAACCTTGGCGCGCAACGGTGTCTCTGCGGAGATGGTGGAATTGATCGGGCGTCTGATTGATTTGATTGCATGGCCAGCGCGGCGCCGCGCGATGGGTGATGTAACGATGGCGTTGCTTGATGGCAAGCGACGTGTGGCGGAGGATGTGTTCGGCTGGAATCGAAAAGCCGTTGAATTGGGCATTCATGAATATCAAACTGGCATCGCCTGCGTCAATGACATTACCGCCCGAGGCAAGCCTAAAACAGAAGACAAGCACCCCAAACTGTTGGCTGAAATACAAACCATCATGGAGCCTCACAGCGAATCCGAATCGAGCTTGCGTACCACCTTGCTGTACACCAACATGACGGCCAAGACGGTGCACGAGGCGCTCGTACAAAAGGGTTGGCCTGAACAATCCCTGCCCAGTGTGCGCACCATCTCAAATCTCTTGAACCGCCAGGATTACCGACTGCGTACAGTGGCCAAATCCAAGGTTCAAAAAAAACCGACGAAACCGATGCCATCTTTGAAAACGTCAGAGGCGTGAACGCACTGGCCGATTTGGATGAGCACACCTTGAGAATCAGCATAGACACCAAGGCGACGGTTCATGTTGGCGACTACTCCAGAGGTGGGCGTTCGCGTGGAGTCGAGGCTGTCAAAGCCTTGGACCATGACATGTGCATGAAAGAGAAATTGGTACCTGGCGGCATACTGGAGCCAGTCGGTGGAAAAGCCTTTTTATTCTTCGGCACGAACTACAAAACCAGCGACTTCATGGCCGACGGATTACTTCTGTGGTGGCAGCACAGAAGGTCAGAACTGCCAGGGATTAAGCAGCTCGTCATCAATTTGGACAACGGACCAGAATGCAATGGACGGCGCAGTCAATTCCTACTGCGCATGACCGAGTTTGCGGATCTGACGGGGCTGTGTGTGCGGCTGGTTTACTACCCACCTTATCACAGCAAATACAACGCCATTGAGCGCTACTGGGCGGGGCTGGAAAAATCATGGAACGGCTACTTGCTCAGCACGGTGGATACAGTCATCCATCGGGCTGGAAATTTTTGCTGGAAAGGAATGCGTACCATGGCATGCTTGGTCGATGCCATTTACGAGAAGGGGGTCAAACTATGCGGCACCGAGAAAAGAGACCTTGAACACCGCCTGGTACGATCCACAGAATTGAACTGGTGGGACATAACTATTCGACCTAAAACGGTACTTTTGTAATTTCTAAATCCCT
>CAIZNF010000362.1 GCA_903934275.1 uncultured Nitrosomonadales bacterium | reverse complement strand
TAGGCGATGTCGTCGATGATGCCGATCTTTCCGGCAATTTGTTTCATCGCGGTGACGGTCTGTTTCACGGCTTCGCCGCCTTCGACAGCCTGTTTCGCCGCTTGCGAGGCCATTCCGTTGGTTACTTTGGCATTCTCGGTATTCTGGTTGATAGAAGCGGACATCTGCTCTATTGAGGCGCTGGTCTCTTCCATGCTGGCCGCTTGCTCGGAGGTGGACTGGCTCATGCTTTGTGCTGTAGCGCCCACCTCTTCAGAGGCCGTCGACAAAGCATCTGCCGCTTCGCGCACTTCGCCGATAATACCGGAGAGCTTTTCAACCATACCTTTGGTGGCAAACAACATACTGCTGTTGTCGTTGGCTCTCGTTTGCACATGCACGGTCAAGTCGCCGCTGGCAATCCGGGCCATCACTTCCGCCGCATACGCCGGCTCGCCGCCCAACTGACGCATCAGGTCGCGAGTTATCAAAATACCGGCCAATCCGGCGACAATCAACAAGATCAAAGTAATCGCCAGATTGAGGAACAATGCATTGCGCGCCTCATGTGAAAGCCTGGTGGCGTGCTCCATAATATCTTCGCCAATCTTGTCTTCCGCATCCATCAACGTATTGATTTTTTTGGTGCTCGCGCCAAACCATTTTGCCGGTTCGACCCCGAATTTACCTTCCTGCGCCTTGTCCAGCACAATTTTGCGCATCGCATCCACTTCGCGCGCAACATCGCTCTTGTTTACCTCCTGGAGATAGCGTTTCATTTCCTCGGTGGCAGAGCTTTGAAAGGTTTTAAAATAAACATCTTGTGCAGCCAGAATCGTCAGCAGCCGGGGGTAATTCTCGTGATCAAAACTATCGGCTGTCAACACGCCATTGAGTGTGGCGCGTTCCCGCCCAGCCTGCTCCTTGCCCTGCAAGAATGCCAGGTAGGCAGCGGTTTTTCTCACAATTTCCGGATGATTGCTGGCAGCCACCACACGCTCGACGACACCCACCAGAGAGGTAATGGTGCCGGTATAAAAGGCGAAGCTTTCCTTGGGGTTAAAACCAAACGCGCTAATGGTATCTCTGGTCTTGGCCAGCTTGCCCAAATCGGCATTGGCCGCTTCAATCGAAGCATTGGTTCCGGCCTCTTTAAATACTGCCGAATTTTGCTCAAGGAACGTTTTGTACTCGACTAATCCTTTGTCCACAGCCTGCCGTTGCGCCTTTAACTCGGTTGTAAATTTCTCACCCTTCGATACCAGAAAACCGGCGGACATGCCCCGCTCGACTTGCACACCATGAATGACATCGCCCAATTTATCGGCCAGTTCCACCAACGTGTTCAGCTCGGCCATGCTTTTCATGGTGTTATATTTTTCCAGCAGCACGTCCGCCGAATAAAACAACAGGCCAAATAACGCCGGCAACAACATCAACACCAGTTTGGTCTTGATGGACAATTTTGAAATATTCATTTACACGCTCTCCCTATTAATAATATTTTTTAATCTTCGCACCTTACAAGCAGTGCTTTAGTCTCTAAAGCGAAATTAAGCGACAACAAATTGTCGCTTGTGGATAAAAAACTGTCATTCCGAACGAAGTGAGGAATCTTGATTTTCTTTCCATGCC
>CAIZNF010000361.1 GCA_903934275.1 uncultured Nitrosomonadales bacterium | reverse complement strand
TCGTTCCCACGCGGAGCGTGGCAACGACCTTGAATTTACCCCCTACTTCACCTCTTCCATCGCCAACAATATCAACTGCGTATCGCCGCTGTCGCCTGCGATGCGTCTCGCGTTGAGCAACATTTTGCGCTGGCCGATGCCGGGGAAGTCGTGTTCCACCACGTAGTCTTCCATGCTCTGGTTTTGCGGCAGAATTTCTTCCAGCAGTTTGCGCAGGGTAGGGATGTTCCACTGGCGGTTGCCCAGTTCGTAGAGCAGCTTGCCCACGGTGTCTTCCTGCGTGACCCGGAACACCTGGTAGAACGAGCGACTGGCGGAGACCACCCGCAACTTGCCATCCAGCACGATGAGCGGCTCGCGCACCGTGCCCACGATATTTTCGGCCAGCATTTGTGCATTGCGCGCCATCGCCTCGGCCTTGATGGCCTTGATGCGCCCGCTGATGTCGGAAAAGGTCAGCACCACGCCGTCGATCACGTTGTCCAACGTGCGATAGCACTGGATGCGCGCCAGATACCATGCGCCACTTGCGGTGCGCAGCTCGCTTTCCCACGGGATCAGCGTGTCGAGCACGGCCTGCGCACTGGCCAGCAGATCTTCGCCTTCGATATCCGATTTGATGTTGGCCAATGGCCTGCCCACGTCGGTGGCGACCAGCCTGAATATCTGCTCCGCATTGCGGGTGTAGCGGCGGATGGCCAGTTTTTCATCGAGAAAAATGGTGCCGATGTTGACGTTGTCGAGCAGGTTTTTCATGTCGTTTTGCATCCCGGCCAGTTGTTCGATCTTGGCTTGCAATTCGGCATTCACCGTCAACATTTCTTCATTCACGGATTGCAGTTCTTCCTTCGAGGTCTCCAGTTCTTCATTGGTGGATTGCATCTCTTCGTTGGTGGATTGCAATTCCTCGTTGGTGGATTTGAGCTCTTCGTTGGAAGCCTGCTGTTCCTCGATGGTGGCTTGCAGATTTTCCTTGTTGTAGGCCAGCTCGCGTTCCAGCTCTTCCACGCGCTGCTGCTCGCTTGTCCCTTTGTCGCGTCCCGGTTTGCCGAGCGGGCCGGGTGCGATTTTTTCAGACTCCGGTTTCTTAGACAGGGACTGCGCCATGTCCTGAAAGCTCACCAGCAGCAATTTTTCGCCCGTGTCCAGCGCGGGCAGCGCGCGCACGTTGAGGTTCACCAGCTGGAAATGGCCGTTGGTCTTGACCGATACTTCACGGCTCTGGAATGCCGCGCTCAGGTCGGCAGACGCTGAAGCTGAGGCGGCGAGCAACATGGTGGCGCGCAATTCCAGTTGCAGCCCCTCACGCGCCATTTCGATCACGTTGAGTGTCGCCTGGCCGGGTGCGGCGCGCAGGTATTTGCCGGTGTCGCCATGCACGAAAAGAATATTTCCCTTCACATCCGTCACCACCGAAGCGGGCGCATACGACTGGAGCAGCGCGCGTTTGGTCAGCTCGGCAAAATTAATTTCCCGGGTCTTTTTTGTCACTTCTTCCGTTCCTTTTTTGTTGGGGTCTTTGGTCCATACCAGCCCGCTATCCAGCACCGCGCGGGTGGAAGCCACGTTACCTGCGGCACGGTAAAATTTCCACTTGCGGTTAAGCGGCGTGAACAGATCGGGGTGGTTGGCGATGCTCTCCGAAGGGGAAAGAAACAGCACGCCGCCCGGCTTCAGCGCGTAGTGAAAAGACGGGATCAGGCGGCTCTGGATTCCCGGCTCCAGATAGATCAGCAGGTTGCGGCAACTGAGCAGATCGAGCCGGGTGAAGGGCGGATCTTTGATCACGTTCTGCACGGCGAACACCACCATCTCGCGGATAGCTTTATTCACGCGGTAGCCCGTATCGTCCTTGGTGAAAAAACGGCGCAGCCGCTCCGGATGGACATCCTGGGCGATGTTGGGCGGATAGGCGCCGCTGCGCGCCAGGGCGATGGCGTCGTCGTCGAGGTCGGTTGCGTAAAGCAACACCTTGAATTCCTGCTTGGTCTCTTCCATGAATTCACGCAACAGGATGGCGATGGAATAAGCCTCTTCGCCGCTGGCGCAACCGGCCACCCAGACGCGGAAAATATAGTCCTCCGGCTTGTCCTTGAACAGCTGCGGCAGGATGTCTTGCTTCAGCGCGGCGAAGGCTTCCGGGTCGCGGAAAAAATTGGTGACGTTGATCAGCAGCTCCTTGAACAGCAGGGTGGCCTCGGACGGATGCTCCTTGAGGTAGCGCACATACACTTCCTTGTCCTCGATGTTGTGCATCGACATGCGCCGTTCGATGCGGCGGCCGATGGTGCTCTTTTTGTATTGGGAAAAATCGTGGCCGGTGGTGGTGCGCAATTGCATCAGGATGCGGTTCAGCGCGCCGGTCACTGCGGCGGGTGCGGGCGGCGGCAGGTTCAGCGCGCGGATGCCGGACAGTAAGGCTTCCGGCATTTTTTCCACCGGCAGGACATGGGTGGCGTAACCCGCGTTGATGGCGCTGCTCGGCATGCCGTCGTATTTCGCCGTGGACGGCTCCTGCACCAGCGAGATGCCGCCCGCACCGAGTAGCGCGCGCAAGCCCTGCGTGCCGTCAGTGCCAGTGCCGGAGAGGATGATGCCGATCGCCCGTTCGCCCTGATCGTCGGCCAGGGAACGCAGGAAGGCATCGATCGGCATACGCTGTCCGCGCGGCTGGTTCGGCACATTTAATTGCAGCGCGCCGTGAAATATTTCCATGTCGCGGTTGGGCGGAATCACATAGACATGGTTTGCCATCACCTTCATCTGATCCTGCGCCTCGATCACCGGCATTTGGGTGGTGCGCTGCAAAATTTCGGTGAGGATGCTGGCGTGGCTGGGATCGAGATGCGACACCAGCACAAAGGCCATGCCGGTATCGGGCGGCACCTTGCGGAAGAATTGCTCGCAGGCTTCCAACCCGCCTGCAGATGCGCCGATGCCGACGATGGGGAAGGCGGCAGCGGTGTTCTCCGGCGCGGGATGGGGTTCTTGAGCCGGTTGAGATTCAGGTGCGGCAGACATCTCCGGCAGCTGGGTATTTTCTTTTTTGGCAGGATTATTCTTGGGTGTGCTCTTTTTGGTGACCATGTCGATTCCTTTGAACGGAGAGCTTGCGCGGGTGGAGGTGCAGGATACACTTGTTGCAAGGTAGGGGCGAATTCATTCGCCCGAATAACCTTAAAAACGGCAACGCGTAGGTTGGGCAAAGCG
>CAIZNF010000360.1 GCA_903934275.1 uncultured Nitrosomonadales bacterium | reverse complement strand
CATTCTGGGCATCGATGCGCTCTATATGGAAAAGTGCGGGCGATGGCGCCTACGCGGCCTCCGCCCCGCCGGACACCCGCATCGTCGGCTTCTGTGCAAGCAACTTCCCGACATGCTCATGGCCTCCGCGCAGGATCACAGCAGGACTCGCGTATAGCGCCCTGCTATGTATTGCCTTCTGACCAAAAAGACGGTATCGGCATCCCGGATTTACCTATTTTGCGGCTCAATGGCTGGCCTGCCGATGCCCCCTGTCAACGCCTCGATGCACACCTCGCGATGCGCAACGCATGGCTCGGGGTCAAGACGGTTCACTACTCTTTTCTTGTATCGGACTTTCACAAACTATCACTTGCCAGTTTGTGCTGGCGCACCTTTTTCTAGGTTCATTCTTTTTCAGCGCACGATATTTTTTCGTTGAAGACGAAATATTTGAATATGACAAATAGAAAACCGGCAACGACGATTATCGCCGCTGCCTGCACCCATTGATGCGCATAACCCAACTGGTCAACAAAGATGTATAGGATCAGCAAATTTATCAGGTAGCCGCACAGATGCGCCAGTACATAGCGTAGCGCCGCGCTGGAGGAGTTACCGCGATGAGCGAATGTCCATTTTCGATTACCTACAAACCCGATGGATGTGCCAACGATATACACCAGAGTCATCGCCGATTTCGCTTCCATACCGAGATAGGTAATCAGCAAGTAAACAAGATATATGGCTGCATTGATTGCCACACCTACCAGGCCGTACCGGATCAGTTGCAGCATAGGAAATGATTCACGTCACCAAGTGATGGTAAACATCTTTAGGGTTGTTGAACGAGAAACCCAGTGAGGCATAAAGATTGAGCGCGGCGAGGTTGGTCGCGGAAATCGAGCTCTTCACCTCGTTATGGCCCGCTGCGAAAATTTCTCCGCACACCGCGCTCCACCAATATTTTGACAGGCCTTGGCCGCTGTATTGGCCGGACAGCGCATGCAGTATCAGGCTGTTGTCGCTATAGCAGATGAATCCCGCCAGCGTGCCATGCCAGTACAACCCATAAACCTGTCGTGCTTCGAGCAACTGTTTCAGCCAATTGTCGTAACGCAAATCTGCGGCATCTCTGGGCAAATTGAAATCGCGATGGAAGCGGCCATATACAAACGCACCATGACAGATAGACATGATTTGCGCCGCATCTACTTGTTTGGAAATTGTCGCATCATGATGCTGCGTCGCACGTAAACGTGCCGGATGGCAGTGCGGTTCGATCAGGGTATCGCAGTAATAAAAACCGTATTCATGTAGTAGCTGTTTGTCCGCGAGCGGATCTACCCTGATGGTGTGATGGCCTCGCGTAATTGCCGCTTGCTGCAACGCAGCTTCGGAGTATTCAAGCAATTCCCAAGCAGGAATACCAAATACCGCCGCATCCCACGATATGGGCTTAATCAGCGGTGTCATGTTCATCAAAAGTGGCTCGTCTGACGATATACAAAGGGCGCTTCTTGCTTTCGTCGAAGGTCTTGCCGAGATAGATTCCGATAATGCCGAGAATGGAGATAATGATGCCGCCGATGAAATACAGCGAAACAATCAAGCTGCTCCAGCCCTGGATAGGCACGCCGTACACCGTGGCGCGCACCAGCGCGTACAGGCCGTAACAAAAAGCCAGGAATGCCATCAGGAAGCCGAAGCGCACCGCCAGCCGCAGCGGTTTGTCGGAATAGGCGATGATGGTTTCAATAGCCAGCTTCCATAATTTGGCGAAGGTGTAAGTGGATTCACCCGCGTAGCGTTCGGCGTGTTCCACTTCGATGCTTGCTGTGGGAAATCCCAACCACTGCACCAACCCGCCGAAGAAGCGCAGCTGCTCACGCATGTGGCGAAAGTTCAATACCACCTTGCGCGACATGATGCGGAAGTTGCCGGTTTGCCCGTCGTAGTCGATGTCGGCCAGGTAGCTGAACAGTTTATAAAACAGCCAGGATGTGATACGTTTCAGCAGTGGATCGCAACGTGCGCCGCGCCGCGCCAACACGACATCGTAGCCCTGCAAAGCCTTGGCATACAAACGCGGGATCTCCTCTGGCCTGTCCTGTAAGTCGCAATCCATCACCACGACCCAATCACCATGGCAATGATCCAGCCCTGCGGTGATGCCGTAGTGCTGGCCGAAGTTGCGGCTGAATTGGATGCCTTTTACGCGAGGATCGGCTGCTGACAATCGTTCGATCACTTGCCATGAGCCGTCACCGCCGCAGTCTTCGACCAACACAATTTCAAAATTTGGTGAGATATTTTCCAGTGCGGATTTCAAGCGAAGATATAACTCGTCGAGGCAATGCTCGGCCCTATAAACCGGAACAACAACGGAGATATGTGGTGTAGAGCGGCTCATCGCTAAAATATTTTCACGGTCATCAGATTCGTCTCAGATACGCGGCCATGTCGTGGCCCCTGCCCAATAAAGCGGCAGGAAGATTAACCAGCTCGCCTGCCAGTTTTGCGATGCGGTAAACCGGCGTTGAGCAATCGCCCTTTTCGTAGAAACGCACGCCGCGGGTGCGCATTGCCGCCATGAAAAACCCACTGTGCT
>CAIZNF010000359.1 GCA_903934275.1 uncultured Nitrosomonadales bacterium | reverse complement strand
CCAACTAAAGGGGCAGCGTCACAATAGTTTTAACGGCATGCCCCCTTCCCCTCCACTCCGTTTTCCCTTATCATGCAATTTGAAGTTTCAACTTTCAAATTGTAAATATGCTAAACCGAACCGCATTTTCAACCGCATTGCGTCTTGCACAGGGTTTTCCCGTGCTGGCGATCACGGGGCCGCGCCAGTCCGGCAAGACGACGTTGGCGCGCACGCTGTTTGCCGACAAGCCTTATGTTTCGCTGGAAGACCCGGAGGAGCGTTCGTTTGCCGACTCCGACCCGCGCGGTTTTCTGGCGCGGTTTCCGCAGGGGGCGATTCTGGACGAGGTGCAGCGTTGCCCGGATTTGTTTTCTTATCTGCAAGGCGTGGTGGATAAGCGCAAGCGGATGGGCGAGTTCATTCTCACGGGGTCGCAGCAGTTTGGCTTGATGTCAAACATCAGCCAGTCGCTGGCGGGACGGGTGGGGTTGTTGCAGTTGCTGCCATTTTCGTTGGCCGAGTTGAGGGAGGGCGGCGTGCTACCCGCAACGCTGGATGAAACGATGTTGCGCGGGTGTTATCCGCGGCTGTACGACCGCCCCGTTGCGCCTGGCGACTGGTTCCCCAACTACGTGACCACTTATCTGGAGCGAGATGTACGGCAGTTGTTGGCGGTGCGCGATTTGTCTCTGTTCCAGCGTTTTCTCAAGATGTGCGCCGCACGCTCGGGGCAGTTGCTCAATCTTTCCGCGCTGGCGGCGGATTGCGGCATTTCTCATGTAACCGCGCGGGAATGGATGACGGTGCTGGAGGCGAGTTATGTCGTTTATCTGTTGCGCCCCCACCACCAGAATTTCGGCAAGCGGCTGGTGAAAATGCCCAAACTATATTTTCTCGATACCGGTTTGATGGCGTATTTGTTGGGCATACGCGATGTGAATACGCTGACTACCCATGCCTCGCGCGGTGCGTTGTTTGAAACGCTGGTGGTGTCGGAATGGGTAAAGCGCCAGTTCAACGCCGGGCAGGTTGCCGAGTTGTATTTCTGGCGCGACAGTGCGGGACATGAGGTTGATCTGTTGATCCCGCAGGGCAACCAGTTCATGCCCGTGGAAATAAAATCCGGCGCAACCTTCAGCAACGATTGGACGGCGGCAGTGCGCAAGTTGGCGGCTTTGTTCGGCGATGCGGCACTACCTCCGGGTATTGTTTATGGTGGTGATGGGCAGTATGAACGCGGCGGGTGTCGCGTTGTTGGCTGGCAGGCGCTGGCGCAATAGCTGTGCAGCAAGTTTAAAGCACAAAATCCTCCTTCGCTAACCCCATCCCATGGCCACCCTGATCCCCTCCCTAGGCGCTGCGCGATTCGACTCGCGCGGCGAGTTGCGTCTTGCCGAACGACTGAAGGATTGCCTCGAAGACAATGCCTGGGTGTGGCACAACATCCTGGTCGGGCCTTTCGGCAGGCATCCCGATTTCGTGGCGCTGCATCCGCAGCAGGGCATTGTGGTGCTGGAGGTGAAGGACTGGCGGCTGGATACGATAGCCAGTGCAAACAGCAAGCAGGTCGATTTGTTGACTAATCGGGGCAGTGCATCACATGGCTGCAATTTTAGGCTGGGTTAGTGGCAGGAAGGTAGCCATTGTGTCATCAGCAAAATGACGAACGATGATGTACTGGTTACGTAGAAGCGTAATCGTTTCGTTGACGGTGCTGTTTCCGATGCGGAGCCAAATTATTTTTGGGGGTGCGCCAAACACAAGGCTTCGTTCATAGAAATCGGTGTCTTTTGACGCGAGCAAAAAATCATATTCCGCCGCATAGTTCCAAACACGCAAATCATCCGCACCCAATAGTCCGACATCCCGCACATGACTTGATCCAGGGTAAATGTCAGCAAGAGCTGCCACTAGCCTGAAAGAAAGGTTCTTATCGAACAGAAGCTTCATACTGCCGAGAATAGTCTTTGTTCCCGCTGAGCTGCAAATGCAAGCGTGGCTAAAATATCCTCATGCTTCAGATCTGGAAAGTCCGCAATTATTTCATCCGCAGACATCCCGCTGGCCAAATACTCCAGAATGTCGGAAACAGTAATGCGCGTGCCGTTAATGACGGGCTTTCCGCTGCGTACCGCCGGGTTAATCGTGATGCGATCTAAAAGCTCGGACATTTCAGACTCCGTAGAAACAGGAACGCTTAAAGTATAAGCGTAGCCTCATGCATAAGCAAACGTGCGTTTCAAAAGGAGCGAAACAATTGGGGGATATTGCGAAATCGATGCCTGAATAATTAAACGGGCCAGAATTAAAGAATTAAACGGGCCAAAAGAATTAAACGGGCCAAGGTCGATTTGTTTTCAGCAAGCTAACCATCAGGCCTCAAGCCGCCTTGAGCATGAAGTCCACATGAATTGCATCGTAGGGAAAGACGATCATCCCATCGTCTGTTTTTGACAGCAGCCCCGCGTTAAGCAATGCGGTCACGTCGCCATGCACGGCTTTGATGCCGCGCTCCACGCGGCGCGGAAGCCTTGCCGCTCTTCCATGCCCGGGTGAAATCGCCCAGCGTGTCCGTCAATGGGCGTGCATCAACCGTTACTGTTTTCATCTCGCCACCTCTTCACATCCTCGGAAAAACCCGCCACCAACTTGCCTACAGAAACAAAGCCACACTCGCTTCCTTGCTGTTTGTTAGAGGCAATAACAACATGCTACGGCGTTGGCAATCAGGTCAACATACAATAAAACCCGGAGCTGCCGCGTCCCCTTTATAATCCACACTTTATTACTCAACAACCAGAAGACATCATGGGATTCAGCATCAAACTCCTGCCGGACAATTCCACCTTTACCGCCGAAGCTGGCGAAACCATCATGGAAACCGCGAAGAAACATGGCCACAATCTGCCACTCGGTTGCGCCGATGGTGCATGCGGTTTGTGCAGAGGTATTTTACTGCAAGGTACGGTGGATCACGGCAGATCAACGGTAATCGCATTGACTGATGAGGATAAAGAGGCGGGCCTCGCCCTGTTCTGCTGCGCCATACCCACATCCGATCTGGTCATCCAGCGCCGTGAAATGGTCGCCGACTGGACTATACTGGATTGGAATGGCTCGATGGAGTGAGCCTGCTCGTTTCTGGTTTATTGAGGATTACATAATTTAAGACAGGGTCTCCGTATCTCGTAGGTCGGGCTACGCCCGACGCGGCGGGCAAAGCCCGCCCTACGGCAAATCATTTAATCGTCATGAATTATGTAACGCTCAATAGGTGAACGGGCATTTTCTCCCGGCCCTGCAATCATCACCACTGCAACTTGAACAAACTGCTAAAGCAACCAGCATGAAAACCCTCGCAGTCTTTGAGCACGCGATGACTTTTTTTAATCCGGCGCTCGCCCAGTTCGCTGCTGACCTGAAATGGCTCGAAAAATATGGCACCACTATCTCACGCCACAACTTTGGTAAGGAGCCGGAGGCCTTCGCTGACAACCCGGCAGTGGCCAGGGAGATGGAAGCCGGGATGAACCGGCTACCCATGATCGTGGTAGATGATCATGTTGTCTTTACCGGCAAGTATCCCTCTCGCGAGCAGCTGGCAAAGGCGCTCGGCATTGAAGCGCCGCCCGAGGAACTCTCGCCCGACAAGGCGCTGGCGTGCCCCTGCAAGCCTTGGATTTGATAAGCCCTGGCATGCGCCTCTCCCATCTCCGCCAACGCCTGCGCGATCTCGGTGCCAAGCCGTGCCACGAGGATCGTCTGCTGCGCGGCTGGAGTCAGGTTGGTTCGTACGACAGAGCGCATAGCCCGGCCAAAACTTTCTTTCCGCTGGCGCTACGCAACGAGTTGCCCGCCATTGAGGCGGAGTTGCATGGACTGGCGCGTCTGCGGGGTGAATATCCCGCCACCCCCTCCCCAACCCTCCCCCGCACTACAGGAGAGGGAGCAAACGTCGCGCTTCGCGCCTCTTCAAATGACGACGAGGTCGCACGGCTGCTGGTGGAGCTGCATGATGGCCAGATGGTGGAGAGCGTGCTACTGCCGCGCGGCGGGCTGTGCGTATCGACGCAGGTGGGTTGTGCCGTGGGGTGCGTGTTCTGCATGAGCGGTCGCGACGGCCTGCTGCGCCAGCTCGGCAGCGCCGAGATCGTCGCCCAGGTGGTGCTCGCGCGTAAACGCCGCGCGGTGAGCAAGGTGGTGTTCATGGGCATGGGCGAACCGGCGCACAATCTCGACAACGTGCTGGAAGCGATCCAGCTGCTTGGCACGCAGGGCAACATCGGACATAAGAATCTGGTGCTTTCCACAGTGGGGGATTTAAAGGTGTTTGAGCGGTTGATGGAGGGGCTGACTCACAAGCCCTCACCCCAACCCTCTGGTGGAACAACTAGCCATTTGACTAAGCCCGCAAGCGGGCAAGTCGCTGGTTATCCCGCAAGCGGGAGAGGAGGCGAACGAGAGAAGCGATCTTCCGCTCCTGTCAAACCGGCGCTTGCCATTTCGCTGCACACTACCGATTCGGCATTGCGCGCCAAATTGCTGCCGCATGCACCGCAGATCGCCATCGAAGAGCTGGTGGAACGCGCCGAGGCGTATGCGCGTGCCACTTCTTACCCGATCCAGTATCAATGGACGTTGCTCGATGGCGTCAACGACAGCGATGCCGAGCTGGAGCGGATCGTGCGGCTGCTAACCGGGAAATACGCCGTGTTGAATTTCATCCCGTTCAACGCAGTAGACGGGCTCGACTATCGCCGCCCCTCAGCCGAACGGATCGCGTTGATGGCGCAAACGCTTAACCAGCAAGGCATCTACACTAGGGTGCGCGATTCGGCAGGGCATGAGATCGACGGGGCGTGCGGGCAGTTACGGGCGCGAGGGGTGAAAGTAGAATAATGGGAACCTCTATAAATCCAAACTCCGTCACGATACTGCGTTGCTCATAAAAAATTGCTCCTAACATATCAGATATATGCGTCGTCGCAATTTTCTATTCGCGCCTTGTCTCGCTTAGGATTTTGAATTTATAGAGGCTCCCTAATCATCATGGCACGCCGCAACCACTACCATGTCTATGTGATCGAGCTGTCGAAAGACGTGCTGCATGAAGGTAAATTCAAGAAGTGCAACCCCGGCTACATTCCCGGCAAGCCCTGCGTGTATGTCGGCATGACCGGGCTGGATCCCGACCTGCGCTTCGACAAGCACAAGGCGGGCATCCAATCCAATCGTTACGTCAAAGAATATGGCTTGCGTTTGTGGCCTGATCTCTATGAGGCATTCAACCCGATGTCGTACGACGAGGCACGCGACAGGGAAGTGGAGGTAGGGATCGATTTGCGCGAGGCGGGGTTTGGAGTTTGGCAGGCTTAACGTAAACAACATCGGTTGTTGTAGGAGCGGTCTCCAGGCCGCGATTTGTTTCAAAACATCGCGGCCTGGAGACCGTTCCTAAGGTCTCATCATCAGGAACTGCCATACCCGTTATGGCGCGTTTCTCAATGCAAATATCAGGTAATCTCCACACATGAATAAAATCACACCAACCAAAGATGAAATCGCGCTGCTGGAGCCGTTTGTCGGGCTTACGTTGGAGCACATCCATGTGCCGACAAGCGCCGAAGAGTTTGCGTCCGCCGCCGCAGAGATCAAGGCGGCGGGGATTGTTGGTTTCGATACCGAATCCAAGCCGACGTTTGTGGTGGGCGATGTCAGCGAGGGGCCGCATGTGGTGCAGTTTGCGCTGCACGACAAGGCCTACCTGTTTCAATTGCATCGGGCGGAAGGAATGCCGTACCTGCTGGAGCTGCTGCAATCGGATGAGCTCATCAAGGTGGGCTTTGGCCTTAAATCGGATCGCGGGAATATCCTCGCGAAACTGGGCGTGCATTTCAACGCGGTAGTCGATCTCAATACGGTGTTCCGCATGGACGGCTACCACAAAGAGATGGGTGTCCGGACGGCGGTGGGTTTGGTGTTGAAACAGCGCTTCGCAAAGTCCAGGCATGTGACCACCTCCAATTGGTCGCAGCCCCAGCTTAACCCGCAGCAAATGCGCTACGCGGCGAACGATGCCTACGCGGCGCTGAAAGTGCTGGAAGCCTTGAATTTGCGCCGTGAGGATTTGCCGATCATGGGGGTGGCTGCGGTTAACGAGGCTGTGTCAGATAATTCATGAGGAAAACTGCGATTACAATGCCGCTCCTTTCCATCAGGTACTTGTCATGACCGCACCCGTTCGCCTCGCAAAACGCCTGGCCGAAATACTCCCATGTTCCCGGCGTGAGGCCGAGCTTTTCATCGCGGGGGGATGGGTGATGGTGGATGGCCTGGCGGTGGAGGAGCCGCAGTTCATGGTGGCGGAGCAAAAAATCGAGCTGCATCCCGAGGCCAACCTTACAGCGGCAGAGCCGGTCACGATCCTGCTGCACCAACCGGCTGATACAGGCCTGAATCCGAGCGCCGCGCTGCAATTGATCCGCGCCGAAACGCGCGTGGAAAACGATCCCTCCGGTATCCGCATACTCAAGCAGCACCTCCTCCGGCTCACCCAGCACATCCCGCTGGAGCGCAATGCCAGCGGCATGGCGATATTCACCCAAGATTGGCGCGCGGCGCGCAAACTCAGCGACGATGCCGCCACGCTCGAGCAGGAATATATCGTCGAGGTCGCGGGCGAACTGCCCGCAGAAGGCCTCAAACTACTCAGGCACGGGCTCGCATATAACGGGCGCGCGCTGCCCCCAAGCAAAGTCAGCTGGCAAAACGAAACCCGGCTGCGCTTCGCACTCAAAGGCGTGCAACCCGGCCAGCTCGCGCATATGTGCAAAAGCGTCGGGCTGAAAGTGCTCGCGATGAAACGCATCCGCATCGGTCGCGTATCCATGGGCAAGCTGCCGCTCGGTCAATGGGGTTATCTGATGCCGCAGGAGCGGTTTTAACGCCGTGGGAACGCAGAATTAAACCCGTTCGGGCTGAGGTATCGAAGCCCTAATTCGTGTACCGCCTCACCCTTCGATACCTCAGGGTGAACGGATGGTTTAATCAATGTTCCCTTGGTGTCAGCTGCGCAGGAGGAAGGTGCAGTAGCCGCTATCAGTCATAGCCGACATCCAGCTCGCTGCCGGCATACGAATTCTGCAACTCGGTGACGACGGTTTTGATTCCAGCTTTGGACTGAATTTTTTTGATGATGGTGTTTCGGTATTCGTCCATGCATTCGCGCAGGATGGAGTGATATTCGGGCGGGACTTTTTTCAGCAGCGCGTTCCAGCCCACATCAATATCAGGCGATATTTTCCGGGCACCCTGGATCAGGGTTTCGAGATCTCTTTGCCCGGCCCGCGCGACGATGGGGCCGTCACCGGCAATCGCGAAAATGACCGCAAGAGCGATCACCGCATGGGCATCCATATCGGGGTCTTTGACCGGGCCTGAAAAATTATTTTTGCGCAGCCATTTCGCGCACGCGACGATTCTCTGGTTGGCCTGGCGATCCAGCAATTCCCTTTTATAGATGTCGTCGCCTGTCCATGCCGAGTTTGGATCGGCGCGACATATCTCCGCGAACAGCATTTTGATGTCGCGCTGCTGTATGAACGGGTCGTTATCGAAATCCGAAACGTATGCCGTATAGGGCAGGCCGGATAACTTCTTGATATGCCGAAAGCCCATCTGGAATACATATTCCGCACCGTGGTGCAGCAGGAAGGACAACTGCGCATCGCCGTCTTCGGGAACGTTCGCCTGGCTGATACCCAGCGAGATACACCCCACCGTCAGGTGAAACGCATCGAGCAGGCCGTCCGCCGTCCGGTCGTTGGTGAATTTTTTGGCGACAAGTACGGTGATGCCGCTGAGCTCATGGATAAGGGCCTGCGCCGCCTCCAGATGATCCGCGCGTTGCGCCAGCGCTTTGAGCGCTTGCAGCAAATGGGGAGGGCGCGTGGTGATGTGGGCGAGTTGCATGGCTGATTATCTATTCTTATGTGGCCTGCCAATAAATGGTGAGCCGTTCGTGGTGGCCCTTCGGCCACGCTATGGAAAACTAGCTTCTCGTAGGTT
>CAIZNF010000358.1 GCA_903934275.1 uncultured Nitrosomonadales bacterium | reverse complement strand
TTGTCGTTTGTTTTACCGTTAGAGACTAAAAAACGGCAGCTCCATCCGCAGATTAAGCAGGTTAACGCAGTTTTTCAATAATCAAGGATTTTAAAATATGAGCTACCCAAGTTTTTATGATGCAGTGCCCAAGATCAGTTTGCACGATCCATTGGCCGAATTTCTCGGCGCTACCGAAGGTGGAATTTTGCAATACGGTTATTTCGATGCAGTGCGATTGGCCGGGCATTCCTGCCCGACGGTCGCTTCAGCCTATTGGTCTACTTGCAAGGCGCTGGAGACTCTTTATCCTGACACGATGCCGGTACGCGGCGACATCCGGGTGGAGTTCAATCATGGCATCACGAGCGGTGTCACGGGCGTGATTGCGAATGTCGTGAGCATGCTGACCGGAGCCATGTCTGACAGCGGTTTCAAGGGCATTGGCGGGCGTTTTGATAGGCGTAACCACCTGTTTTTTTCAGTTGAAATGCCGGGGGAGATGCGTTTCACCAGACTCGACACGAATCAAGCCGTATCTGTTGCGGCCTATTTGCAATTAGTACCCGCTTCGCCGGATTTACCAGAACTTATGTCAAGTTGTATGTCTGGCACGGCAAGCAAGGAAGATGTTGCCGAGTTCCGGCGATTGTGGCAGGAACGGGTGCGCAGCATCCTGATAGATTATCGCGACGACCCGGAAGTGTTTGTTGTGATGCCAGGTTGATTGGCACATGAGAAGAAGCGTAGCCCTGCAACCTCTGTCGCGAGAACATCACACCGCTCTTACTTTGGCGAAGGCCTGCGAGCGTGCTGCCCAATCAGGCGATAAAGAGAAGGTGAATAAAGCCTGCCAGCGTGCAATCCAGTCGTTTTCCGATGAACTGGAGCCGCACTTCCAGCATGAGGAACAGTCTTTATTGCCGCTTTTAAATGGCGCGGAAACCCGGCAGCTTGAGCAGCGCACATTGGCAGACCACCGGCAGTTGCGCGGACTGCTCGATGGTTTGCGACAGGGCGATTCCGGGGCGCTGGACGGTTTTGGCAAGTGCCTGGCAGCCCATATCCGATTCGAGGAAAGAGAGCTGTTTCCGGCGCTCGAAAGTATATTGGCGGCATCGTTGTAACGGGTGGAGTACGCTGTGCCCACCATGTCGGGTTGATGCGGAGGCATCTCCGAGTAGCGTGAGAAATTTCCCGCCCAACCATTGCTCTTGCGGGAGCGGTCTCTTGGCCGCAATGCGCGTTGGGATGCTCAACAAATCGCGACCTGGAGATCGCTCCTATACGGGCTCTGCGTGCGTCGATAAGCATCGCTGCGGCCACGCACTCTTGCTGTCCTACGTCAGTTTGAACCGTACCCTGTTAGACAGGCAAGGCTAAGGCTTGCAATTTTTTTATATCCGATTAAAATAGTCAGGCTTTATTTTTTATCAATTTAATTTCAAAAGGAATCCAAAATGATGCATAACTGCGCAAATTCTACCTCCCCCGACATGAGCTACCCATTCGATGCCCGTGGCGTTGCTAAACGCTTTCGCCATGCTGCCATTTTTGGCGCATTTGATTCCCTGCGCCCCGGCGAAACCATGCATTTTTGCAACGACCACGACCCGTTGCCGTTGCTTGCTCAACTGAAGGACCGCTACGGCGAAGGCATCGATATCAACTACGTCGCCCGTGAACCGGGCCAGATCGTCATCGATTTCTTGCGCAAATAATCGCATCATTGTCTCGGTGATGGCGGCTACCTGCCGCCGTCACCGAGCCAAATTCGCTTCACCGCAGTTACCCTCGCAACCGTTCAGTTATCCAACCCGCTGTTTGCCCTGCACCTTCCGGAATAACCGGTTTGGGCCGGGGCGCATTGCAGATTTCTTCCAGCTCCCCGGCAAAACTTCCCTGCTCCAGCGCATTCCTTGAAATCTCGCGGCACAGGCCGTGTTGGCGCAACCATCCGCTCAGGATGGGTGTCTCTGGCCAATCATCGCGGCTGACATACAGCACTGGTGTGCCGCTGCACGCGGCCTCTACGAAGCTGCCATAGCCCGGTTTGCAAATCAGCGCGTCGCTGCTGGCGAGCAAGTCGCTGAAGTTCATTGGCAGCGATTCGATGGCGATGGCATCGGGGTGTTCGACTTGCCAATCACCCTGCACCAGCCAGCGCACGCCTTCGATACGCGGCCAACGTTCAATGGGCAGGCGGCTGGCAATGCCGCCCAGACTGACCAGCACCAGTTTCTCTTTTCTCGATAATTTCAAGCGGAGGTTGATCTCAGCGCGCCGGTTGTTGCCGATATCGGCGACGGGCGTAATCGGCACGAGGTTGGGCAGATGCGCCATTGATAAACCTGGTGTGATACGTAGAAAGGCATCGGCACTGGCGTAGCAGTCGCAGATTTGTGCGGCGACAGCATCATTGCCGCAATAATGGCGATAGATATCAAACCAGTTCAATGAACACAGCGCGATATTCGGAATACCCATCCGCTGCGCACCTGCCAGCGGCAGGTAGCCAACATTAGATAACACCATATCTGCATCGAGTTCGCGCAGCAGTCGGGCCTCCCCGGCGACGCGCGCATCCCAGTTTTCATGAAAGGCGCGATAGGTCGCGCGGCTTTCATCGACGAGAATATCCACCGCCGAAAACATCACCATGCCGATGTCGCCCTCGCTGTGCAGATGTTCGAACGGCGCATGGATGCGCGAGCGCAGATGGCTAAGCGGCACGGTAGAGCGCACCGTGAGGCGCAGTTGCGGCATGTGCGTGAGCAGCAGGTTCAGAGCTGGCGCAGTTTGCGCGACATGACCGAAGCCGTGGCCGGAGATAGAGACGACAAGGTGTTGTGGCATCGGGTAAATTTAACGCTCTTGCTCACGATTGGTTTGCCGGACATTATAGGTATAATTCAAGCCAGAATTCTTATAATCCCGTTCTGCCAAGTAATTGTGCTGTAAGCCTGAACTCACGAGGAGAGATATTATGGATAAGACAGTAAAAATTCGCGCATACCCTGACGATGCAAAAAATAATGGCTCGCAGAGCAATCTCACGAAGGATCAGGATAAAGCTCTCGAGCTCGTAAATAAAAATATTCAACTTGAAGAAGAGAGGAAGAGGTCGCTCGAATATGTAAAAGCAATCGAGCAGTTAAGAGTTGGCCTAAACCAGGAGCAGTCAAGAACGGCCGAGATGGCAAAAAGAACGGTCGAGTTGGAAGCAAAACTCAAAGAGTTGACCGTGTTGAAAGCTAATGAATTCGCCAAGAATAATGCTCAACTTGAAGAAGAGAAGAGGAAATCGCTCGCACATTTAAAAACCATCGAACAGCTCCATGAAAGGCTCCAGCAAGAGCAGGTAAAATCAAATGGAATGCTGGACAAGATGGCCGAGCTGGAAGCTAATACGAAAGAGTTGGCCTTGCTGGAAGCTAAAGTAAAAGAATTGACCGAGGTGCTAGGCAAGATTACCAGTGTTGCCGCCACGGTAAAAGTGGGCTAGCCCCCGGCAGAATGGGTTCAGCATGCCCAACCTGCCCAGGTTGTACCGGACCACTCTCTATCACCCCACAATTGATTCAATAGGCTGGCATTATTTGCGGCATCCGCATGTGGGTGCGCATGATTCCTGACATTCGTGCGTCGCCCGTTCATCGAACAAGATGCTGGAAAGAATGGCCGCTCCCTGCCCGGTAAAGGCGTAAGGCGTTGCCTGGCTTGGTGTCACATGCGGTGATTTCAGGGCGGTAAACTCTTCGGGTTTCACCCGAAATACAGAGCCTTCCGGGAAATATTCGATGTTGCGTTCGACTGCTTGATCCAGTACCTCCGGTTCGATCCCATAAGCTTCCGCCAAGAGTGTGCCAAGCATGACCTTTTGCCCGCGAATAAAACATATATTTGACCCGCCGCATTCTTCAGAAACAATTGGTTGTTTGTCTATCATGGTTTATTTTTCTCTCAGAGCATTCTCGGGACACCTTTATAAACCCAGATTTCATCTCAACTGCTGCGCGACCTACATTTTTTGATCCCGACTTGTCCGGCTCAGGATCAATGACAGAACACAAGAGATATGGGGTGGAACATCCATTGGGATACATTTTTTACGAGCTGGGGCAGTCAAGCATAGATTCTGCGGGGTGATATACCAGTCCGAATGCCTCGGCAACTTTCCTGTGCGTAACTTTTCCGCCGATGATGTTAAGCCCATTCAGCAAGGCAGGAGTTTCCTTGAGTGCTTGCAGGTATCCTTTGTTCGCCAGTTTCAGCACATAGGGCAAGGTTGCGTTGGTCAACGCCAGCGTCGAAGTGATCGGCACGCCGCCAGGCATGTTAGCCACGCCGTAGTGAATGATATCCTCGACGATAAAAGTTGGATTCTCGTGCGTGGTCGGATGCATCGTCTCGACGCAGCCGCCCTGATCGATGGATACATCCACGATCACCGAGC
>CAIZNF010000357.1 GCA_903934275.1 uncultured Nitrosomonadales bacterium | reverse complement strand
CGGGCGATGCAGGGCGCAAGCCAGTGGACGGTGCGCGGGGATGCAGGTTTACCCAAGGCAAGGGGTGGCAGTGCGGACGGGTGCGGCCATGCCTTTGCTTCACTTGGCCGCTGGGGGGATGGGGGGACGTTAGCGGGAAATCGCCCCCCACATAAGCCGCGAAGCGACCACAACAAGACAGGACATAGACCGGCACGACAATGCTGCAAAAAGCGGAGGGGCGACGCAACACCAGCCCCGTTTTGCTGCCCCTCGACGAAGGAGATGGAAACTGACCTTGACTTGTGTGGCGGGATTTACCCGAAGGGCGCAAGACATAAAGGCCTCTTATGCGAACCCGAAGGGCGGGAGCTTTTACCGGCGCGCACGCTTTGCATAAGACGCCGTTATGTTTCAATGCCACCACACATACACAACCGGCGCAGCCAACAACGCCCTGCCAGAACGCTGTGGGGGCGCGGCACGTTCAGGCTACCACTGCACCAGCAGCCTGCGAACGGCGAGCGCTTGATGGCGTAGCGGCCTTATGCGAAGGCATGAAGCGCGACGGCGTGAAGCGGCTGCGGCAACGGAGCAAACACACTCAACAACGAAGCGCAAGCCGAGGGCGGGGTTATGCCTTCGGCGCTCTGTCCGATACCACTGCGATAGCGATGGCGCGGGGCTTGCGGGGTTTGTTGCAAGCGCCGTGACTGAGCGGTCATGGTTTGGTAATTGGTATTACGGCCTGTGCTGTTGCAGGGCTGTATACATCCGAAAAAAACGCTTTATCTTCTCCGGGGTTTGATGAGAATCCAGTCCATCGCAGATTCTATCTACGATGCCGCTATCCATCGGCTCTTTTGCAACTAACACGCCGGATGCGACACCATTGATGATCTTCTCTGCTTCCTGAATGCGCGAGGTGTGGTAACTCACGTAGCTATCGCGAGTAACGAACGGATGGTCACCTGGATGCAGAATGCACGTTGGATCATGCGGAAGCGCAGCATCCAGAGTGGACAAACTCGTTAACAGGACGCTGTCCTTATTTCCGTTCAGGGGATCGGCAACAGGATCGGTAAGGATGATGAAGAGGTGCTTTCTATCGAGATCGTGAGCTGGCCCGGACGGAATAAGCAGCGTTGCACGCCGGACAGGTTGAAACACGGTCATAGAGCAGCAAAGGTTTTATCCAGTGAGCGTTCATCCTCTATGCGGGCGCTGAGTTTCGCCGCCACGTCTTTAGATCGCCCCAGCGCGCGGAAAACTTTCTCGTAGGGAATTGGGTTGGAAGACCCATTGGGGTCAGTCCATTCCGGGCAGTGGTCATGGGTGTAGTCGCGAATCTCATACTTGCCCATGTGACCAAATCGCGCCCAAACTGATTCAAGAACATCTATGTCCGCTTGGCTGAGTTCGTCCAGGTCGCTGCGGGTAATTGAGCCTTTGAGGGAAAGCTCGTAGTTTTCCTTATCGGAAATCAGGCTGTCCCATCCACCCGGCAAGGATTCCACATCGCCATCCATGAGGTTCAGCGTCATGGAAAGCACCGGGCCGTGAGGCATGGCCACAATACAGTCACCAGAGATTGGAAAGCCATAGCGTTCCATCGCTTCCCGGTCGGAAAGATAAAGGAGCTTCATCAGCTTGAGGTGAGGCATTCTGTCGCCCCCCTTCCCGAGTAGGAAGGCCGCCATCTGGGCTACTTTG
>CAIZNF010000356.1 GCA_903934275.1 uncultured Nitrosomonadales bacterium | reverse complement strand
GGCACCAGCGGCACATGCACCGGACATAGGCAAGGACAAGGTGCTGCTGGTGAACCTTTCCGGTCGCGGCGACAAGGATATGAACACCGTGGCGAACTTGAAGGGAATCACGCTCTAAAATGGGCAAGCATGACAAATTGTTGTTTCAGATATTGCGAGGTTTGTCGGATGCCAATATCGAGTTTGATGAGCTTTGTGGTTTGTTGGCGCATTTTGGATTTGAAATGCGGGTTCGCGGAAGTCACCATGTTTTTCGCAAGCAAGACGTACCTGATAAAGTTAACCTTCAGCGCCAAGGTTCGCAAGCAAAGCCCTATCAGGTGAGACAGGTCAGGGCTATCATCCTGAAGTATAAATTCGCCGAGGATAAATAAATGGATCGCTACGAAATCATTCTTTACTGGAGTGCCGAAGATACAGCATTCATTGCCGAAGTGCCTGAATTGCCAGGTTGCATGGCGCATGGAGATACACAGGAAGGCGCATTGTCCAACATAAAAGAGGCGATGCACCTATGGGTGGATACCGCGCGCGAATTTGGCGATCCTATCCCGGAGCCGCGCGGGCGGCTGATGTACGCATAAATTTTTCACTACCCATCGATTTCTTATGTCACGCATTCAAAGCACTTTCGAAAAGCTTAAACAGCAGCAGCGCAAGGCGCTGATTCCGTTTTTTACTGCGGGCGATCCATCGCCGTTATTTACAGTGCCGCTGATGCACGCGCTGGTAGAGGCGGGGGCAGATATCATCGAGCTCGGTGTGCCGTTCTCCGACCCGATGGCGGACGGCCCCACCATCCAGCGCGCTTCCGAGCGTGCGCTCAAGCACGGCATATCGTTGCGCGGCGTGCTGGTGATAGTTGAGGAGTTCCGCAAACAGGACACGACCACCCCTGTGGTGTTGATGGGCTACGGTAACCCGATCGAGGCGATGGGCTGGGAGCGTTTTGCCATACGCTGTGCGGAGGTGGGTGTGGATGGCGTGCTGACGGTGGACTTTCCGCCGGAAGAAAGTCACGAGGCGTTTGCGCATCTGGAGAAACACGGCATTGATCCGATTTTCCTGCTCGCGCCGACCAGCACCGATGCACGCGTGGAGCGCGTCGCCAAGCAGGCGCGCGGCTATGTGTATTATGTTTCGCTGAAAGGCGTGACCGGCGCGGGGCATCTGGATTTGGATGCCATCGAACAAAAAATTCCGCATCTGCGCAAGCACATCAACCTGCCCATCGGCGTGGGCTTCGGCATCCGCGATGCGGCCACCGCGCAGGCGGTGGCGAAGTTGTGCGACGGCGTGGTGGTGGGCAGCCGCATCGTGCAGGAAATCGAGAATTCGACAGAACAGAATGTCGTTGCCAATGTGGGCAGGCTGGTCAAGGAATTGAAATTGGCTGTGGATCAGGCCTAAAATCTTTTATCCGCAGATTACGCAGATTGACGCAGATTAACTGCCAAGTCATTAAGTGTGTCTGGTTTTAATCTGCGGTAATCTGCGGACAAAATAGTGAATTTGTAAAGGAGTTGAGATGAGCTGGTTCCAGAAATTATTGCCGCCCAAAATCAAGCATCGCGACGGCGATGCCAAGAAGAATGTGCCGGAGGGTTTGTGGCACAAGTGCCCATCCTGCCAAGCGGTGTTGTACCACTCTGACTTGGAAAAAAATCAGAGCGTCTGCCCGAAGTGCCATCACCATCACCGCATCAGCGCGCGCACCCGTCTGGATTTGTTGCTGGACGGTGAAGGGCGGTTCGAGATTGGTGCGGAAGTGTTGCCGATTGATACCCTTAAATTCAAGGACAGCCGGAAGTATTCGGAACGCCTGATCGCATCCAAGAAAAGCACCGACGAAGACGATGCGCTGGTGGTGATGCAGGGCAGCATCCATGCGGTTCCCGTGGTCGTTGCGGTATTTGAATTCGAGTTCATGGGCGGCTCGATGGGTTCGGTGGTTGGCGAACGTTTCGTGCGCGGTGTGCAGGTTGCGCTGGAGCAGAAATGTCCGTTTATCTGCTTCGCCGCCAGCGGCGGCGCGCGCATGCAGGAAGGTTTGCTGTCATTGATGCAGATGGCCAAAACCTGCGCCTCGTTGACACAACTCAGTCAGGAGAAACTGCCGTTTATCTCGGTGTTGACCGACCCGACCATGGGCGGTGTATCCGCCAGTTTCGCCTTCATGGGCGACGTGGTGATTGCCGAACCCGGCGCGCTGATCGGCTTTGCCGGTGCGCGCGTGATCCAGCAGACTGTGCGCGAGACGCTGCCGGAAGGCTTTCAGCGCGCGGAATTTTTGCTCGATCACGGCGCGGTGGACATGATCATCGACCGGCGCGAAATGAAGAATCAACTGACGACGCTGATTACGCTGCTGACGAAACAGGCCTCGGTGGCGGAGATCGAGGCGGCCTGACGTAAAGAGTCGCAGGGGGTGCTAAAGTGAAAAATAAAAATCACTGGGAAAAAATATACGAGGCCAAGGCGACGACCTCGGTAAGCTGGTACCAAGAGCATGCGGAATATTCGTTATCGTTGGTGCGCAACACCGGGATATCGAAGTCTGCCGCCATTATTGATGTCGGTGGTGGCGCATCAACGCTGGTGGATGATTTGTTTGCCGACGGTTATTCCGATGTCACCGTATTGGATCTGTCCCGCATCGCCCTGTCCGCCGCCAAGCAGAGACTGGGTGCGCGAGCAGCCAAAGTTCAATGGCTGGAAGCGGATGTGACGGACGCTGGCTTGCCTATTCACCGATATGATCTGTGGCATGACCGTGCGGTTTTCCATTTCTTGACTGATCCGCAACAGCGCCAGGCTTATGTCGAAACAGTGTTTCGTTCGGTCAAGCCGGGAGGTCATGTTATTGTCGCCACCTTTGCCGAGGATGGGCCGACCCAGTGTAGCGGTCTGCCGGTGATGCGTTATGCGGCCAACGAGCTGCATGCACAGTTTGGCAAGGCATTCACTTTGGTCAAGCACGTCAAAGAGGCGCACCGCACGCCATCGGGTAGCGTGCAGCGGTTCGTTTATTGCTATTGCCGTGTGCTTATTTCTTGATCCGGGCAGGGTGTGTCCCACGCACTCTGGTGCGCATAGCGCACCCTACAACGACATATGACCAAGACGCTAGCCGACTGGCTTAACCACCTCGAATCCCTGCATCCAAAAACCATCGCACTTGGTCTGGAGCGCGTGGCGCAGGTCAAACAGCGGCTGAATCTCAACCCTGATTTTCCCATCATCGTGGTCGGCGGCACCAACGGAAAAGGCTCGGTGTGCGCGATGCTGGAAAGTATTTTGCACGCCGCCGGATATCGTGTTGGCTGCTATACCTCGCCGCATCTGCTGCATTACAACGAGCGTGTGCGCATCGCCAAACGGCAGGCGAGCGATGCGGAGTTGTGCGCATCATTTGAAAAGATCGAACAGGTGCGCGACGGCATTCAGCTTACCTATTTTGAATTTGGCACGCTTGCGGCGATGCAGTGTTTTATCGAACATAAAGCGGATGTTGCTATTCTCGAAGTGGGGCTGGGCGGCAGGCTGGATGCGGTGAATGTGTTCGATAGCGACTGTACGGTGGTGACCAGCGTGGACATCGATCACACCGATTATCTCGGCGACACACGCGAGCAAATCGCGTTCGAGAAGGCGGGGATTTTTCGCAAAGGTAAAGTGGCGATTTGTGCGGATACGGATGTCCCTCAGGCGATTATCGAACATGCTGAAAATATTGGCGCGCAGCTGTGGCGGATTGGGCGGGAGTTTGGGTTTCAACTTCCCTTTCCCGCAGGCGGGAGAGGGAGTGAGGGAGAGGGTGGCCGCGATGTATCACGCACTATTGTTATCTCCCCCTCCCTAGCCCTCCCCCGGAGGGAGAGG
>CAIZNF010000355.1 GCA_903934275.1 uncultured Nitrosomonadales bacterium | reverse complement strand
CCTCTCCCTCCGGGGGAGGGGTTGGGGAGGGGGGCGATGCAGTGGAGCTACCGCAGCACAATCGGCGCGCGTAATTCCTTGCCGTTTCCGGCGTTGCGTGGCGCGTTTCAACTTAACAATGCCAGTGCCGCGCTGGCGGCGCTGGACGCACTTAAAGAGCGTTTGCCGGTGAGCATGGAGGCAGTGCGGCGCGGGTTGGTTGAGGTGCAGTTGGCGGGGCGATTTCAGATGGTGCCGGGTAAGCCGACTTTGATCCTGGATGTGGCGCACAATCCCCACGCGGCGCGTTCGCTGGCGCAGAATCTTGCCAATCTGGTGCCTTGTCCGCATACATGGGCGGTGTTCGCGATGCTCGGAGATAAGGATATGGCGGGGGTGGTGGCGGCGCTCGATCCGCATATCGACACCTGGCTGGTGGCGGGCATCGCCGCACCGCGCGGCGCGGCGGTTGGAGAGCTGGCGCAAGTGCTGCGGGAGAGCGGTGTGCGCGGTGAAATTCAAACCTTCCACAATGTCGGCGAAGCATTGCGTTATGCCTATAACGCGGCGGGTGAAAATGATAGAATTGCGGCCTTCGGATCGTTCTACACCATTGCGGAAGTGATGGTGGAAAAAGGACTACAAGTATTGTAGGTTGGGCAAAGCCTGTCCCGAGCGAGTCGAAGGGCGCAGCTTGCCCAACTCAATGCAATGTTGGGCACGCTACGCTTTGCCCAACCTACGGAAAAATTTAGAGGTTTATATTTAGAGCATGGCAAAACAGCAGACAGACGATGAACTGAATCTCAGGCGCAAAGCGCGTCGCCGCCTGATCGGCGCAATCGCGCTTACGCTTGCTGTGGTGGTGGTACTGCCGATGGTGCTGGACAGTGAGCCCAAGACTACGGGGAAAGACATCGACCTGCGTATTCCCGCTTCCGACAAGGTCGGCGAGTTTGTGCCGGGCGTGGCGACTTCTGAGGTGGCAGAGGCATTGCCGCCGCCCGTTTCTGCAATTGTGGCCACTCAGCCAGTGCCGCTTGTTGCGCCTGTCGTACCGGTTGTGGCGCGGGCCGATGGTGTGAAACCGGTTACAGCGCCAAATAATCAACCGCCTGTTACAAATAATCCTAGAACTGAAGTGCAGGGTAAGATACAACCGGCTGTCAACAAACAACCGGAAGTGGCTGCTTCAAAATCTAAAGACCTCGAATCCAAAGCCTTAGAACCCAAAGTTTCTGAATCCAAAAAACCTGAATCTAAAATCCCAGAATCTAAGATTTTGGGTAATTCAAACAGTGTTGAAAGTTATGCCGTTCAGGTAGGCGCGTATTCCAATGCCGCCACCGCGAAGCAGGAGCTGGATAGGTTGAAAAAATGGGGTTTCAGTAAGGCCTATACCGAAAAAGTTGGCGACAAAATTCGTGTGCGAGTTGGGCCATACACGGAGCGTGACAAAGTGGAGAAAGTGCGCCTCTTGTTGGAAAAACATGGTTTGCACCCGGTAGTCACGAATGAGAAATGAGCGGATTTGATTTTACCGTAGCGGCGATATTGCTGGTTTCGTTGTTGCTCGGTTTGTGGCGCGGCTTGGTTTATGAGGTGTTGTCGCTGTTGGGCTGGCCGATTGCGTTTGTGCTGAGCCGGTTATTTGCCGGTGATGTTGCGCCGCTGATACCGATGCCCGTCTTGAGTAATGTTGAAGGGACGCAAGAGCATTTTCGTGTTGCAGTGGCCTATGCGGTGGTGTTTATTGCGGCGCTGATCGTGTGGAGCGTGCTTGCCTGGTTGCTCTCCAAGCTGGTGAAAGCGGTCGGATTGGGTTGGTTGGACAGGTTGATGGGGGGGGTGTT
>CAIZNF010000354.1 GCA_903934275.1 uncultured Nitrosomonadales bacterium | reverse complement strand
GAAAAAGATGGGTTATCGGAAACAATCCGTCAACCTATAGTATCAGTCGCGATTTATGCCTTTGCTGCGCTTCGATTTTGATGCGATTGCCCTGACACAAGACCCACGGGCTGCCACAGCGCAGGCAAAGCCTGATAGAATCGCGCCCTCGGAATTTTTGATTAATTATTATATTGTTTGGAGAAAAAGCATGGCTGTTGAACGTACCCTGTCAATTATTAAACCCGATGCAGTTGCCAAGAATGTCATCGGCCAGATTTACACCCGCTTTGAGAACGCTGGCCTGAAGATTGTGGCCGCGCGCATGACACAATTGTCGCGCGTCGAAGCGGAAGGCTTTTATGCTGTGCATCGCGCCCGCCCTTTTTTCAACGATCTGGTGAGTTTTATGATTTCCGGCCCGGTGATGATTCAGGCACTGGAAGGTGAAGGCGCGATTCTGAAGAACCGTGACCTGATGGGTGCGACTGACCCGAAGAAGGCCGATAAAGGCACGATTCGCGCCGACTTTGCCGACAGTATTGATGCTAATGCGGTGCATGGTTCTGATGCGGCTGAAACGGCTGCGGCTGAAATTGCATATTTCTTCCCGGCGCTGAACGTCTATTCCCGCTAAAAAGAATGCCCCGAGAAGAATGAAAAGCAACCTCCTCGACTTTGATGCGCATGCGCTGACCGGCTATTTTACGGAAATGGGCGAGAAACCATTCCGTGCGCGCCAGTTGATGCGCTGGATTTACAAAGAAGGGGAACACGATTTTTCCGCGATGACCGATATCGCGGCAGCGTTGCGTGACAAACTCGCACAATGCGCTTGTGTTGCTGCACCGAACATCATGCGCGAAGAGTTATCCGGCGACGGTACGCGTAAGTGGCTGCTGGATGTTGGCACGGGCAATGCAGTGGAAGCGGTATACATTCCCGAAGAGACGCGCGGCACGTTGTGCGTCTCCACGCAGGCGGGCTGTGCGCTGGACTGCGCATTCTGCTCGACCGGCAAACAGGGATTCAACCGCAACCTGAGCGTGGCGGAAATCATCGGCCAGTTGTGGTGGGCGAACCAACAGCTCGGCAAAGATGCCGATGGCAATTGGAAAATCAGCAATGTGGTGTTGATGGGTATGGGCGAACCGTTGCTGAATTTCGACAACACCGTGAGCGCGTTGCGCCTGATGCTGGACGACCACGCTTATGGTTTGTCGCGCCGTCGTGTGACCGTGTCAACTTCCGGCATCGTGCCGGCGATGGATAGGTTGCGCGAGGAATGCCCTGTCGCGTTGGCGGTGTCGCTGCACGCCCCGAACGACAAGCTCCGCGATACGCTGATGCCGGTCAACCGGAAGTACCCGCTCAAGGCGCTTTTGGCGGCATGCGGGCGTTATCTGGAACGCGCGCCGCGCGATTTTATCACCTTTGAATATGTGCTGCTGGATGGGGTGAACGACAGCCTACAGCAGGCGCGTGAACTGGTGCAACTGGTGCGCGAGGTGTCGTGCAAATTCAACCTGATCCCGTTCAATCCGTTCCCGCAAACGCATTACCGGTGCTCTGGGCAGGATGCGGTTTGTCGCTTCCGTGATGTGTTGATGGAGGCGGGTATCGTGACCACCACGCGCAAAACACGCGGCGATGACATCGCTGCGGCGTGCGGGCAATTGGCCGGATTAGTGCAGGATAAAACCAGACGAACCGCGCAACATTTTGCCGAGGTGTCTTAATGAATAAATTATTTCTCCTGCCCTTTTTGTTGGTTACTCTGGCGGGTTGCGGCACACCATCGGGAGGCCAGCAAGCTGCGGTGGATCAAGTTGAGAGTCGCGCCCACACAAGCGCGAAACTGCACACCGAATTGGCGGGTTCGTATTATGAGCGTATGCAGCTTGGTGTCGCGCTTGGCGAAATAGACAAGGCGTTGCAGGCGGATCGGAACTACGCGCCAGCTTATAACATGCGCGGCCTGATTCACATGGATTTGCGCGAGTACAAGGAGGCCGAAGAAGATTTTCAGCAAAGCCTGCGCCTCGACAAAAACGACTCCGAAACGCACAATAATTATGGATGGTTTCTGTGTCAGCATGGCAAGGAAAAGGATTCGGTTCCGCATTTCATGGCGGCCTTGAAAAATCCGTTGTATAGAACACCGGAACGTGCCTACCTGAATGCCGGGCTGTGCTCCAAAAAAGCGGGCAACAGCAAAGATGCGGAGGAGTTTTTGCAACGCGCGCTGCTGGTGCAACCCGGCTTGCCGCAGGCGTTGCTGGCGATGGCCGAGTTGAGTTTTGCCAATGGAAATTATGCCGCCGCAAAAAAATATTTCACGAAGTTTTCTGAAAAATCCGAAAATTTGACAGCGGAACAGCTCTGGTTGGCGGTGCGTGTCGAGAGGAAGATCGGAGACAGTAATTCAGAAGCCAGTTACAGTATGCAGCTACGCAAGCATTTTCCTGACGCACACGAAACCAAGCTGCTTATGCGCGGGGAATGATGGAACAGCTCCCCGAAAATAATGCCGGACAAGATGATGATGTTACCGTGACACCGGTGGCTACATTGGGCACAACGCTGCGCGAAGCGCGTGAGCGCGGAGGTTTTAGCGTAGCGGATGTGGCCCACCAGATCAAATTTGCTCCGCGCCAAATTGAAGCGCTCGAGGCGGATGATTTTCAAAATTTACCCGAAATGACGTTTTTGTGCGGTTTTGTGCGAAGTTATGCCAAGGTTTTGAACATGGATGCCCAACCGTTGCTGGCGCTTCTGCCACAGGCAAACGCAGCCCCGTTGCCGTTGATACCCATCTCAGTCGAGGTGCCGTTCCCCAATGCGTATTCTCCGCAACTGCATAACTTGATCTGGTTGGGGGCGGCGTTATTGCTGGCGGTGCTGGTGGTCGTATTCGCGGTTTGGCAATATACGGCACCTCTTGCGCAACCAGAGGTGACGCGGGTTGAAACTCCGGTTTCGTTGCCCTCAAAAATGCAAATTATCCCGGCATCGCCGGTTCTTGATGCGGAAGTAACCACGCCGACAGTCACGCCGACAGTCACGCCGGCAGTCACCCCGACAGCTCAACCCGAGTTAGTGGCGGCATCATCTCCGGTATCGCCATCTTTGGTTTTGACAGCGAAGCCATCAGCTTCCAAACCCCGTGACGAGAAACTCACCGCAAGTGTGATGAGGCCGGAAACCGCAGTAAAAACACAACCATTAAATCCTGCGACCCAGCCTGACACATCTCCGCAAACCGCCTCGTTGCGCCTGGTATTCGATGATGATGCATGGGTAGAAATCAAGGACAAGGATGACAAGAGATTATCGTCGCAGATCAACCTGCGCGGCAGTGAGCTGCGCCTGAGTGGGTATGCGCCATTTTCGCTGGTGATCAGCCGTGCCGCATCGGTGCGACTTTTTCTTCGCGGCAAGCAGGTGGACCTGACGCCCTATACCAGATCTTCAAGCGAAGTGGCCCGGCTGACGTTGGAATAAATATGGGCAACGTTTTTCAGCATCTGATTGAGCGTCACCCGTCGCAACGGGTGTCAATCGGCAAAATAGCACTGGGTGGCGGTGCGTCAATTGTGGTGCAGTCCATGACCAACACCGATACCGCCGATATCGGAGCAACCACGCGGCAGGTGTATGAATTAGCCGAGGCAGGCTCGGAGCTGGTGCGCATTACGGTGAATACCCCGGAGGCCGCCGCTGCCGTGCCGCAAATACGCTCACGCTTGGATAGCATGAATTGCGACGTGCCGCTGATCGGTGATTTCCATTACAACGGGCATCGCCTGCTCACAGAATTTCCAGATTGCGCGCAAGCCTTGGCGAAATACCGCATCAACCCGGGCAATGTCGGGCGCACCCGCGATGAAGATGACCCGTTTTCGATCATGATCGCCGCCGCTATCCGCCACGATAAACCGGTGCGTATTGGCGTAAATTGGGGAAGCCTTGATCAAAATTTGGCGGTGCGCATGATGGATGAAAATTCACGCCTCGCGCAGCCTAAAAATGTGCGAGAAGTGACGCGTGCCGCACTCATTTTATCCGCGCTGCAAAGCGCGCAGCGCGCCGAGCAGCTCGGCCTGGCGCATGACCGAATAGTGCTGTCCTGCAAAGTCAGCGAGGTGCAGGATTTGATCGCGGTGTATCGCTCGCTTGCGCAACAATGCGACTACGCGCTGCACCTGGGCCTGACCGAAGCGGGCATGGGGTCGAAAGGTATTGTGGCTTCCACGGCGGCGCTTGCAGTGTTATTGCAGGAAGGCATCGGTGACACGATACGCATATCCCTGACACCGGAGCCGGGAGGGTCGCGCGCGCAAGAGGTGCTGGTGGCGCAGGAGATATTACAGACCATGGGCATGCGCGCGTTTGCGCCTATGGTGGTCGCCTGCCCGGGTTGTGGGCGCACCACCAGCACCGGGTTTCAAGAGCTGGCACAAAGCATCCAGGCGCATCTGCGCAGCCAGATGCCGCTGTGGCGCGAACAATATGACGGTGTGGAGAATATGACCGTCGCGGTGATGGGCTGTATTGTGAACGGCCCCGGCGAAAGCAAGTTGACCAACATCGGCATCAGCCTGCCTGGCACCGGCGAAAACCCCGCCGCACCAGTGTATATCGACGGTGAAAAAGCGATGACCTTGCGCGGTGACAATATCGCGGCGGAGTTCAAACAGATCGTGGACGAGTATGTGGCTAAAAAATATGCGAGGCGGTAGGGGCGGTGAAAAACCGCAGCTGAAATCCGTAGAAGCGCTATTTATCGCGCGATAGCCTACCAAATAAATGTGCCGCGTGGGCATGACCAACGGCTTTGCTGCGGTCTTTTGACAGCCTGGCCGAATGGCTGGTAGTTACATCAGACAAAAAACCTGCCTACCCGTACCCTGCGTCAAGTCATTTTATTTCTCTGTCGATAGTGCAATAACGTAGCGTAATTCCTCCAAACGTAGCACTATTGGCAGAGGAATAGAACAACATGACGGGCGTAGCCCATCATGGTTACTCGACAAACACAAAATGAAACGATTTTTTATATGAGCCTTATCTTGGTAAACAACAATGAAATTGTTGTCGGGAAATCACTTCCTTGGCCGTTGTACGATCAAAAGCATAATCTGCTGTTAGGTCAGGGGGACAAAGTTCGAGACAATGAGCATCGGGATGCGCTGCTGGCTGGCGGAGCCTGTCACGAGCTGTCGTGGGATGCTCCCGAAACAGAGGGTGACGAAAAGAACTTATTTGCTGCTGAAGAGGAATCCACCGGGCAACCGGTGATAGATGAAACAGGCAAGGAATTTACGTTCGATGACATGAAGCTGAAGGTGGAAGACAGATTACAACTCCAACCCCCCGCCCAGCTAGCCCGCGAACGCTTTTTGGTAAAAGTGATCGGTTTTCTGAAAGGAGCCAGCCTGCTGGTCACTACACCGATTACTGCCAACGGCCTCCGGCTACAGCTTATGGAGAATGAAACGGTCGTCATGCGCTCCTTCTCCGGGCAGAATGCATTCGGCTTTGCCTGCACCATACAACGGATCATCAAGATTCCTTACGAATACCTCCACCTGTCATTTCCAGACAAAATACAGGGAATCGTAATACGCAAAGCTCCCAGAGTAAAGACCCGCATCATCGCATCGGTACAAGGCAACAAACCCGATGTGGCGGAGCACTTATCCGCGCTCATTTCCGATATTAGCGCCAATGGAGCGTCCCTTGATGCCAAGCGGCCGCTAGGCGATAAGGGGGACATGCTCAACTTGGCATTTCGTGTGCATTTGCACAATATTGATGCTCTCCTGTCGGTCAAAGGAGTGATTCGTGCCGTGCTCAGCAACGATGCCGCTACCGATGTGGCAAAATCCGGCCTCATCCGTCATGGTATCGAATTTCAGGAGCTGCAACCGAACGACTGCGTTGTGCTGCAAAGTATGATTTACCAGCAAATGATCGAGAATCCGCACAAATTGATGTAGGAACCCTCTGGGCAAACTACAAATTTTTAAAAACCACCTATAGAAAATACGGGGAGTAACAACGGTAAAATCACCCCGGTATTTTTGGCGCTGGCGCAGCAGTCAACTCACGCTGGCGCGATTTTAGCCAATACGTCAGGTGATCGTGGAAAAATTCGGTGAATTGCACGAGATCGGTCGGCTTGGCAACAAAACTATTCGCCCCAACCTGGTAACCCATCAGCACGTCAGCTTGAGTGTATTCCGCCGAAAACACCACGATGGGAACATCGCGCATGATGGCATCATGCTTGCGTAGCGTGCGCAACACCGCCAAACCATCCAATTTTGGCAATTTCAGATCCAGTAAGATGATGTGCGGCATTTGTTTATTTCCGGCAACGCTGCTATTCAACCAGTCCAATATAGCTTCGCCCCCCCCCACCACCGTCAAATCGACCTCAGGAAAAGATTCGGCTACAGCACGGCGCGCCAACTCTATTGACGGCAAATCGTCCTCAACCAGCAACACGTCATAACGGGTTGTTTCCACCTGCATCGCTCCTCTATATGCGAATCTTCACCCAATCTACAACCGAACCGAGTGCTGCGGGCAAATGCTCCGGCTGCGTGCCGCCAGCCATCGCCATATCCGGTCTACCACCGCCTTTACCACCAACCTGTTGCGCGACCATGTTAACCAACTCTCCAGCCTTGATTTTCGTAATCAGATCAGGAGTAACACCAGCAATCAGGCTAATCTTACCATCGTCCACCGCCGCCAGCACAATGGCGGCCGATTTTAGCTTATCCTTGAGCTTGTCGAGCGTTTCACGCAATCCAGTGACATCTACGCCTTCCAGCAAGGCAACCAGCACCTTCACGCCGTTGATCTCCATTGCCTGGCTGACAAGATCATCGCCTTGCGCGCTAGCCAGTTTCGATTTCAGCGCAGCCAGCTCTTTTTCCAGATTTTTCACGTTGTCGAGAATTTGCCCGATACGCGCCGCCGCCTCCTGCGGCTGAGACTTCACCGCATCCGCCACTTGCCGCAATTGGGTTTCCTGCTGCTGCACCAGCGCCAGCGCGCCCTCGCCCGTCACCGCCTCGATGCGCCGCACACCCGCCGCCACGCCGCTCTCGGCGACGATCTTGAACAATCCGATATCGCCGGTACGCTTGACATGTGTGCCGCCGCACAATTCAATCGACGAACCGATGTCCAGCACGCGCACCTCATCCCCATACTTCTCGCCGAACAGCATCATCGCGCCAGTTTTCTGCGCATCCTCAATACCCATCACGCGCGATTGAGTCGCCGCGTTAGCGAGAATTTCCGCGTTGACGATGCTCTCCACCTTGCGTATCTCCGCATCGCTCATCGGCTGGGTATGCACGAAGTCGAAGCGTGTCTTGTCCGGGTCGACCTGCGAACCCTTTTGTTGCACATGTCCGCCCAGCACTTCACGCAAGGCTTTGTGCATCAAGTGAGTGACCGAATGGTTGCGCTCGGTGCGCGCGCGTGCCAGCACATCCACACGCGCCGCGACATTGTTGCCCACACTCAGCTTGCCGGTTTTCACCACACCGTGATGGCCGAATACGCTGGCCTGTATTTTCTGCGTGTCTTCCACCGCAAAAATGCCATGCACGCTGCGCAACTCGCCGCAATCACCGACCTGTCCGCCGGACTCGGCGTAGAACGAGGTATCATCCAGCACCACCACGCCCATCTCACCTTCGTTCAGTTCATTGACCGACACACCATCCTTGTACAGGGCCAACACATTGCCTTTGCTCTCCAGACCTTCGTAGCCGTGGAAGGTGGTGGCCGGGCCGCTGTATTCCAAGTTTGCCGCCATTTTGAACTTTCCAGCGGCGCGCGCCTGTTCCTTCTGCCGTGCCATTGCCTTATCGAAGGCATCTGTATCAACAGCCACATCGGCTTCGCGACACACATCCGCAGTCAGGTCAAGCGGAAAGCCGTAGGTATCATGCAATTTGAATGCGAGGTCACCATCGAATATGTCACCACCATCCTTGATAAGGAGGTGCAACGCATTTTCCAAAATGTCCATCCCATGCTCAATGGTCGCAAAGAAACGCTCCTCTTCCTGCTTGAGGATGTCCATCACACGCACTTGCGCGGCGGCCAGTTCGGGAAAAGCCACGCCCATCTGCTCGACCAAATCCGGCACCATCTTGTAAAAAAACGCCGCACGCGCGCCCAGCTTGTAGCCGTGACGTATCGCGCGACGGATAATGCGGCGCAGCACATAGCCGCGCCCTTCGTTGCCGGGAATCACGCCATCGGCGATCAGAAAGGAGCAGGCGCGAATGTGGTCGGCCAGCACTTTCAGCGAGGGCGAATTCAGATCGGCGCAATGCGTTTCGCGCGCCGCCGCCTCGATCAAGCTGCAAAACAAATCGATTTCATAATTGGAATGCACATGCTGCAACACCGCCGAGATACGTTCCAGTCCCATGCCGGTGTCCACTGACGGCTTGGGCAGCGGATGCATCACGCCCGCATCGTCGCGGTTGAACTGCATGAACACGTTGTTCCAGATTTCGATGAAACGGTCGCCATCTTCGCCGGGGCTACCGGGCGGGCCTCCAGGAATGTGTTCGCCATGATCGTAAAAAATTTCTGTACAAGGGCCGCACGGACCGGTGTCGCCCATCATCCAGAAATTGTCGGACGCATAGCGCGCGCCCTTGTTGTCGCCGATGCGTATTACGCGCTCGGCAGGCACGCCGATTTCCCTGGTCCAGATGTCGTATGCCTCGTCGTCCTCGGCATACACGGTAACAGTGAGCTTATCCTTGGGCAGTTTGAACACCACCGTCAGCAACTCCCATGCGTAATTGATCGCGTCGCGCTTGAAGTAATCGCCGAAGCTGAAATTGCCCAGCATCTCGAAAAAGGTGTGATGGCGCGCGGTGTAGCCGACATTCTCCAGATCGTTGTGCTTGCCACCGGCGCGCACACATTTCTGCGAAGAAGCGGCGCGGGTATAAGGACGCTTGTCAAAACCGAGAAACACATCCTTGAACTGGTTCATCCCCGCATTGGTAAACAACAGCGTCGGATCTTCGTGCGGCACCAACGAGCTGGACGCAACCACGACATGGCCTTTGGAGGCGAAGTAATCCAGAAATTTCTGGCGGATTTCACTGCTTTTCATCTAATCACCATCATTGTGCAAAATGTCCGGGCAACGCGCCCAAGAGAGGCGCACATCATACCATCCAGCCGCATCATGCTGCATCTCCGTTACAGCATACGGGCGCATTTGAAAATGGTAGACGGGTAGCAGTTTTCACCCCCCTCCCCCCTTGTGGGAGAGAGGCCTTTGCTTGTTGTCCACCACTCTCGAATGTACCCGCAGCAAACCTAGCCATAATGCACATCGGCAAGCCCGCAACCGATAGCAAAATCATTATCCAATAAAGGGGGCTTCTATAAATCCAAACCCCGTCGCAATACTGCGTTACTCAGTAAACTTTATCGCTTATCTATCAAACATGTGTGGCGCACTAAAATTTATCTCGCGCCCTGTCTCGCTTATAACCAGCCACTTAGTTGGCGTTGTTTGACAACTTAGTGGAATGGCTAGCCAGTTCATCAGGATTTTGAATTTATAGAGGCTCCCTAAGCCGGAAGAGCCGGAACCAAATGTAGGTCGGGCTCT
>CAIZNF010000353.1 GCA_903934275.1 uncultured Nitrosomonadales bacterium | reverse complement strand
TTTTAATGTTGGGCACGCTACGCTTTGCCCAACCTACGGCAAGACAGCGTCCAGGTTCACCAATCAACCATGAGCACCCAGCAGGCACTCATTTAGCCCATTTTTAATCTGCGTCATGACTGAAACAATCAAAATTATTCCGATGTCCTCTGCGACGGATGTCACTGTGCAAGAACTCCATGCCGCGCAAGATCGCATTAAGCAGGGTGAGTCGCATGGCTATGAAAAATTAGTCACAGATGCCATGCTGCGGCCAATGCGCGACCTGCGCATTTCAGTCACCGACCGCTGCAACCTGCGTTGCACTTACTGCATGCCGCGTGAAGCTTTCGCCAAAGATCATGCCTTTCTGCCACGCACCGAGTTGCTCAGTTTCGAAGAAATCGAGCGGCTGGCCAAGTTGTTTATCCAGTTGGGCGTGCAAAAAATTCGCCTGACCGGCGGTGAGCCTCTGTTGCGCCGTGGCATCGAACGGGTGATCGAATCGCTCGCCAAATTGGTCACCAGAGAAGGCAAGCCCGTTGAAATTGCCCTGACCACCAATGCCGTGCTGCTGTCGCAAAAAGCGCAGTCATTAAAAGACGCGGGCTTGGCGCGTATTACCGCCAGTCTGGACGGGTTGACCGATGAAACCTTCCAGCGCATGAGCGATTCGGATGTGTCGGTTAAAACCGTGTTGGATGGCATTGCCGCCGCGCAGCGCGTTGGCCTCGCGCCGGTCAAGGTCAATATGGTGGTCAAACGCGGCATAAACGACCATGAAATTATCCCGATGGCGGCGCATTTTCGTAACAGCGGCATCGTGCTGCGCTTCATCGAATACATGGATGTCGGCTGCACCAACGGTTGGCGCATGGATGACGTGGTGCCAGCGCGCGAAATACTGGAGCTGATCAACAGCCGTTACCCTGTCCGGCAGGTTGATCCCAACTATAGTGGCGAAGTGGCGGAGCGTTGGCGCTATGCGGACGGCAGCGGCGAAGTCGGGGTGATCGCTTCGGTCACGCAGGCATTTTGCCACGAATGCACCCGCGCCAGGCTTTCCACCGACGGCAAACTCTATACCTGCCTGTTCGCCAGCGGCGGCGCGGACTTGCGCGGCCCGTTGCGCGCGGGGGCGACCGAGCTGATGCTGGCTGGCTTGATTGCGGGACACTGGCAGCGGCGCAATGACCGTTATTCACAACTGCGCCATAACGCAACAGAGATGCCCAAAGAAAAAATTGGTGGAAAAATAGAAATGTCTTATATTGGCGGGTGATGATTTTCCCTCGCATACTTACATTCAGATAGCTTTTAAAATTACAGACTACCCGCATGAACGACCAACAACTGCTGCGCTATAGCCGACACATCCTGCTGTCGGAGATCGGCATTGAGGGGCAGCAACGCCTGCTCGATTCTAGGGCGCTCATCATCGGCATGGGTGGGCTCGGCTCGCCTGCCGCACTGTACCTGGCTGCCGCTGGGGTCGGGCGACTGACTTTGTGCGACCACGACACGGTGGATTTCAGCAATCTGCAGCGCCAGATCATCCATCGCACCTCATCGGTCGGACAACCCAAAGTCGTATCCGCCTCCGCCGCATTGCGCGACATCAACCCCGAAGTCGAGTGCATTGAGCTGCCGATACGCGCCGATGAAGCGCAATTGCGCGATCTGGTCGCGCAGGCCGATGTGGTGCTGGATTGCAGCGATAATTTCGACACGCGCTATGCCGTCAATCGCGCTTGCCTGATCCGGCACAAACCGCTGGTTTCGGGTGCGGCAATTCAATTTGACGGGCAGGTTTCGGTTTTCGATTTTCGCCGCCCCGGTTTACTCGGACAAGAGAGTGTGTCTGAACAAACCGGCTCGCCCTGCTACAATTGCCTGTTTCCCGAAGATAGTCAGGCCGCCGAGTTGCGCTGTGCAACCACCGGGGTATTCGCCCCGCTGGTCGGCTTGATCGGCACGCTGCAGGCGGCGGAAACCCTCAAGCTATTGATGGGGATAGAACGCGGCTTGAGTGGCAAGTTGCTGACGGTCAACGCGCTGGACATGCACATCATGCGCAGCACGTTGAGCAAAGACCCTGCCTGCCGCGCCTGCGGCGGCTCACTTTCATAGTTCAGACAGGTATTCAAATGAACGAATTAACTCATTTTTCTGATGCAGGCCGTGCGCGCATGGTGGATGTGGGCGAAAAAATCAGTACCCAGCGCATCGCGGTTGCCAGCGGCGTTCTGCGCATGCAGCCCGCGACACTGGAGCGGATCAGGGCAGGCCAGATCGCCAAGGGCGATGTGCTAACGGTGGCCGATGTCGGCGCGGTCATGGCGGCAAAGCGTACCCCGGACATCATTCCGATGTGCCATTCCATCATGCTGAGCGGTGTGGAGGTTGTGTTTAGCGAGATTATTGAGCCGGACGCAAGCGGTTGTGTGGGCATCAAGGTCGTCACCACGGCAAGCTGTGTCGGACAGACCGGTGTCGAGATGGAGGCGTTGTGCGCCGCCAATGTGGGGCTGCTCACTATTTATGACATGTGCAAGGCGATTGACCGGGGCATGCGCATCGAGTGCGTCCAACTGGAAGAGAAGCGCGGCGGCAAGAGTGGGGTTTGGCTTCGAGAAAATCAGGGGCTCAGGGAAGACTTGGGACAGCGTGGGGAGCTGAAATGATTAAGGTGTTGTTCTTCGGCCCGGTCGCAGAACGCATCGGCGACAATGCGCTGCAAGTCGAACATCGCCCCGGCATCAGCTTACAGGATGTGCGCGACGAGCTGGCGGCGCAATACCCGCAGGCATTCGAGATTGTGTGTTTCGTCGCGGCCAACGGCGAGCATGTGCGCGACATGTCGCTGGCGCTTGCGGACAACAGCGAAGTGGCTTTTATGGCCAGGTTTTCGGGTGGATGAACAAAGTGGGCGCGTCGTTGTGACCACGCGGCCAGTTCTCCCAAAATGACATAATGGAATTGGAATTACAGGTGGGCTTGAAATGAAAGACGCAGTCAGAATTCAGCAGGAAGATTTTTCCCAGGATGAGGAAATCAGGGCGCTGCAAGCCAGCTCGAAGCGCATGGGTGGCATTGCCACGTTTCTCGGCTGCGCGCGCGATTTTTCGGAAGGTCGCGAGGTCTCGGAAATTAGCTTCGATGCTTACGGTAGCATGGCGCTGTCGGAACTGAACCGGTTGCGCAGCGATGCGATCGAGAAATATGCTTTGCTGGATGCGCGCATCGTGCATCGCGTCGGCACGGTCAAGGGCGGCGAAAACATCGTGTTCATCGCGGCGGGCGCGGAGCACCGCGTGGCCGCATTGGAAGCCTGCCGCTGGATGATAGATGAGCTGAAACAGCGTGTGCCGATCTGGAAAAAAGAGTTCACGCCGCAGGGCGAGTCATGGGTTACGCCGCATCCATAAGCCGGACAAGCCGGAAC
>CAIZNF010000352.1 GCA_903934275.1 uncultured Nitrosomonadales bacterium | reverse complement strand
TGGATTTCCGCTTGTGCAGGGATAACGAAATAATAGGTTTGATGAAATGAAATACACCAGCACCCGTGGCGGCATGTCCGCAAAACCCTTCACTGAAATCCTGCTTGGCGGCCTCGCCGACGACGGCGGTTTGGCGGTTCCTGATCATTATCCGAAGCTGAGTGCAGTTGATCTCGCGAGAATGCGCGGTATGAACTACCGTGAGCTGGCGTTTGAGGTGATCAGCCGTTTTTCTACCGACATTCCTGTGGATGACCTGAAGGCTATTATCAGTAAAACCTACACGGCTAAAGCTTTCGGCAGCGACGAGATCACGCCACTCAAAATGCTGGAACCCGGCTTGCATATTCTTGCTCTGTCCAACGGCCCGACGCTGGCGTTCAAGGATGTCGCGATGCAACTGCTCGGCAATCTGTTCGAGTACGCGCTGGCAAAAGATCACGCAGAATTGAATATTCTCGGTGGTACTTCCGGTGATACCGGCTCGGCGGCGGAATACGCGATGCGCGGCAAGCGCGGCATCCGCGTGTTCATGCTGTCGCCGCTCGGCAAAATGAGCCCGTTCCAGACCGCGCAGATGTATTCGCTGCAAGACCCGAATATCTTCAACATCGCGGTGACCGCGCCGTTCGATGCCTGTCAGGATATGGTCAAGGCCGTGTCAAACGATTTGCATTTCAAGGAAAAATATCAGATCGGCACGGTCAACTCGATCAACTGGGCGCGCGTCGTCGCGCAAGCGGTTTACTATTTCAAAACTTATTTCGCGCTGACCAAAAGCAACGACGAGCAGATTTCCTTCGCCGTGCCGTCCGGCAATTTCGGCAACGTCTGCGCCGGGCATATCGCGCGCCAGATGGGTCTTCCGATCCGCAAGCTGATCGTCGCGACCAACGAAAACGACGTGCTGGATGAATTTTTCAGAACCGGTGTGTATCGCCCGCGCCCGGAAACAATGCACACCAGCAGCCCGTCGATGGACATCACCAAGGCATCCAACTTCGAGCGTTTTGCCTATGACCTGGTCGGACGCGACCCGAAAGTCCTCAAGGGCCTATGGCAGCAACTGGAAAAGGATGGCTGTTTCGATCTCAGTAACACCCCGTATTTTGCCCGCGTACGGGAATTCGGCGTGACTTCTGGCACCAGCAGCCACGCTGACCGCATCGCCACGATACGCCGTGTACACAGTCAGTACGGCGTAGTCATTGACCCGCACACTGCCGATGGCATGAAGGCTGGGCTGGAGCACCGCGAGGAAGGCATCCCGCTGGTGTGTCTGGAAACCGCGTTGCCAGCCAAGTTCGAGGAGACCATCCGCGAGGCATTGGGGCAAGGCCCGCAACGTCCGGCAGGCTATGAGAACATTGAAAGCCTGCTGCAACGCTTCGACACTCTGCCGCCGGATGTCGAACAGTTGAAGGCATTCATTGCGGCAAGGGTTCCAGGGTGAGTCGTTATTCTCTCGACCCTATCTCATGAGTATTCTGCTGTGGATTATTGCGGCTAGTTTTGCAGGCGGCGTGTTGAGCGTGATGTGTGCCGCAGTGTTTGCGCTCAACTCCCATTTGCAGCGTTACCTCGGCGCAATGGTAAGCTATGCCATTGGCGCGCTGCTGGGCACGGTGTTTCTCGACATCCTGCCCGAAGCGATCAAGCTCACTTCAAATGTGTCCATCCTGAGCGGCACGGTGCTGTTTGGCATCCTGCTATTTTTTGTTTTGGAAAAACTGGTGCTGTGGCGGCACTGCCACCATGAGCATTGTGAGGCTCATGAGCTGCTCGCCAAGGAACATGGCCACGACCACGGGCGCAGCGGCCTGATGATTACGGTGGGCGATACTTTCCACAACTTTGTGGATGGCATCATCATCGCGGCGGCTTTTCTCACGGACATACATCTCGGTATCGTCACCTCTCTGGCCATCATCGCGCACGAAATTCCACAGGAAGTCGGTGATTTCGCCATCCTGCTACATTCCGGCTACAGTAAGACCAGAGCTTTTCAGTTGAACCTGATTTCCAGCTTTGCCTCTATAGCGGGCGGCGTGCTGGGCTATTTTATCCTGCAGACCATGCAATCGTGGATACCGTCGTTGCTGGCGCTGGCAGCAGCGAGCATGATTTATATTGCGGTGGCCGACCTGATACCCGGCCTGCACAAGCGCGCACAGTTGCGCGACACCGTGCAGCAGATTGGGTTGATCGTGCTGGGTGTGGCAACGGTGGGCCTGTTGGGTTTGCTGATGGCGGAACAATAATTAAGAATATAAGGTAAGAAACACTTCCCGCCGCACGTCGGCTTTGTATTCATCGGCTGCACGAAGTATCAGATAAATGTGCTTACACTCTCATTGGGTAAAAAAGTGAGCCTTTCCCTACCCCTATCAGCAATGGTTCCATCCAAAAAGTGATCTGCATCGAGGGTGCATTTTAGCCACTTACCAGTCAAATGATGTCAAAAAAGGACAAGAATTTTTCAACGAAACCGTAGGTCGGGCTCT
>CAIZNF010000351.1 GCA_903934275.1 uncultured Nitrosomonadales bacterium | reverse complement strand
GGTGAGATAACCGACCGGGGCGAAGTCATAGAAATCCATGTAGCGGTCACGGGCTTTTTCCAGCTCAATCTGCGACTGCCGCAATTGCTCGTTCTGCATCTCCAGTTCGATCTGGTGCACCTGAAGTTCGTGCAGGATTTTTTCGGCAGGGAGCGGCATCTGCTTCGGCGCGTGTGCGCGGGCGAGCTTCGCCTCGGCGGCGGTGCGCAGCGGGTCTTGATTGATCGGCTTTTTGCTCATGATGCCTCCTTCACAGATGCACGGTACGCAGGCTGGGCACACCAAGCAACTTCAGCAGGTATATCGGGCGGCCAACTCCGTGGTTCGCCCTGCGCGCGGGGGATGCTGATTTTCCCATGTTCATGTAGTTATTTTTGAGCCGGACAATCTACGCACCTTCAGGTTAAATCAGCGGCGTGGGCACGCTGTTGTGGCCACGCGGATTCAATGTCGCGTGAGCGGGTAAAACCCTGACCACCCTTCAAAAACTGTGCCCGGTTAGTTAAAAACCGCAGGTGAAGTGTGCGGTATTTCAAAACTTGATCAGCTCTATTCCATTGCGCTTTGCGTTTGCTGCCAGCGTCGCGTCCAGCGTTGCCATCTGGCTCGCCGCCAATTCCAGGGCGACCGCAAGATGCAATGAATCGCCGGAGCGCAAGCCGTGGTCGTGCTTCTGAACCATTTTCGCCGCATGTCTGAATGCATTGCGGCTGACCGGGACGATCCGCAAGCCTCCTTCGGTCAGTAATTCGAACTCCTTGCGCACCCGCTTTGCGTTGGCTTCGCTGATCTGCCCGGTGCGTAGCTTGATTGACAAGGCACTGTGGAACTCCGTCAACAACCAGTCGGCGCAGGTGGGCGTATCGCGCAGCCCGGCAAACCAAGAGGTGACGGCCTGCGTTTTCGGCTCGCTGGTCAGCAGCGGAACGATCACGCTTGTATCAACGTAAATCATCAGTAGCGCGCCTCTTGGCGCATGGCTTCAACAACGGGCGCAGTCATCGGTATGGCAGCGTGCAATTTGGCGATGCGCGTCAGAAACGCAGATTTGTCGAATAATTTCTCGGATGCCAAAATGATTGCGCCTGTCGCGCTGATGCTGGCCTCAACACAGTCCCCTTCTTTCAGCCCGGCGGCGCGAGTACATTCCACCGGCAGGCGCACCGCCAAACTGTTGCCCCATTTCGCTACTTGCAGTCTCATTGCATTTCTCCTTCATGTATATCCATGTCGACACAATATACCCCGACGGGGGGTATGTCAATACTTCATTTATCGTCCCCGCGCGGAGCCACTTCGCCCCGCTTCGACAAGGCTCTCCTGAGTTTATCGAAGGGCTCAGGACAGGCTTCGATACCTATTGATCTTTACTTAATTCATGACAGAGGCATATATAGCAACCGTCATTCCGGCCCTTCGGCAGGCGCGAGAACGATTCAAAAGGAGCACGTTTACGCATCATACGGTCTGCTGCTGCCTTCAATAAGGTCTTCTAGCCCCCCCCCCCCCCCCCCC
>CAIZNF010000350.1 GCA_903934275.1 uncultured Nitrosomonadales bacterium | reverse complement strand
TATTTTCAACCTTATTTTCAACCGCGCTCTATTCCTGTACCACCTCAAAGTCATGCGTCACTGCGGCAGTCGCGCCGAGCATGATGGAGGCCGAACAGTATTTTTCGGCTGACAGTTTGATGGCTTTTTCAACCGCTTCCGGCTTGATGTTCTTACCTGTCACGACAAAATGCATGTGGATTTTGGTGAACACTTTGGGGTCGGTTTCGGAGCGCTCCGCTTCTAGTTCCACATAACAGTCGGAAATGGCCTGGCGGCTTTTCTTCAGGATAGAAACCACGTCAAAGCTGGTGCACCCGCCCGTGCCGAGCAGCAACATTTCCATCGGGCGCGGACCGAGATTACGCCCGCCTGCCGATGGCGGGCCGTCCATCAATATAGCGTGATTGCTTTCTGTCTCCCCCAAAAAAGAAGCCTGTTCCACCCATTTGACGCGAGCTTTCATGTTGATCCTTTGTTTTGTTAACTATTGGAGATTACTGACCTTACCCGATACCAGAGCAATCCGATAATCTCATGGGCGAAAATTTTACTTCCATACAACGATTCGGCATTCGGTAAAAAAGCCAGCAGATCAACCTGATGGTGCGTGGTAAAAATGGTTGGTGCCTCGACTACCTCGAACCCAACGCGGCGGAACACTTCGGCAGCACGCGGCATGTGACAGGCGTGTGTGACAAGGTAGATTTTTTTTATGCCCACTTTTTGCAAGGTTTGGAATGAGTAGCGCGCATTTTCAAAAGTGTTATCCGAAGCGCCTTCGACCCAACGCACCGGCACCTGAAAATCCTGCTCCAGTGAAGAGCGCATTTGTTGCGCTTCCGAAATATTGTTGCCGAGCGGCTTACCGCCGGTCACCAGAATTTGTTTACCTGTCTCACGCTGAAGCTTCGCGCCGTAGCGCAAACGAGCCAGACTGGCCTCTCCGATAGTATCCTGCCCTGCGTATTCCGGTGCATGAAAATATGTTCCTCCGCCAAGTATTACAATAGCATCGGCGATTTGAGGTTGCCCATTGGGATGTTGGCTTCCGAGTGCAACGGTGCGTGCCTCCAGCATAAGCAATGCGCTTTCGGCAAAATAAGGTGTGGAGGCAATCCACAGCAAGCTGAATGCGATGAGTATTAGCGGCTTGGCAAATTTGCGGCGACGATAAAGCAGAACAATACCCAATGCGAGCATGAGTAGCAGGCTGAGCGGTGGCAGCAGGAAAGCGGCTATGAAATTGGTGACAAACCAAGACATGTAGGTACGACTGGAATCAAGACGGACTAATTTTACAGACTTTTACCTGTTTTTCTGAAATCTGCACATGCTTTTTCTGAAATCTAAACGGGAAGGACTCAAGTGGGTACAATTCAAACTGATATGGGCAACCCCCATCACTTGCGCGGACTGCTGACATCACATCGATGAAGCCGATATGAGTCTCCGCCGCAACAAGCCGCTACGCGGCGTGTTGCCACTGCGTTCAAGCAGGTCACAAATCAAACCCACAAAGCAAAACGCCCCACCATTTCTGGAGGGGCGTTTTGTTTTTAGGGAGTCTGACGATGACCTACTTTCACATGGGTAATCCACACTATCATCGGCGCGGAGTCGTTTCACGGTCCTGGTCGGGATGGGAAGGAGTGGGACCAACTCGCTATGGTCGTCAGACAAACTGTTCGGTAATCGGCGATGCTCTGCCGCTTACCCTGTTTGTTGTCCGTTGCGCAAGATTTGACACTGGCTCAACGAACGCTATTTTTGGAAGAAGTAAAGTTTTTAATGTGTTTTGATTGCACTGCGTCACACTTGGGGGCGTATACCATACGCCCCTACTTAATGTTATAGGATCAAGCCTCACGAGCAATTAGTATCGGTTAGCTTAACGCATTACTGCGCTTCCACACCCGACCTATCAACGTCCTAGTCTCGAACGACTCTTTAG
>CAIZNF010000349.1 GCA_903934275.1 uncultured Nitrosomonadales bacterium | reverse complement strand
CCAAAGCAAAGGCAAAACCGGGGCAGCGCCGTCCAGCTGCAAGTGAAATCGAATGTACAGCTTAAACTAAAGACATTATTGTCTTGACTCTGGGATCCACTTTAAGGCTCGGATTAAATTCGCACCCTATTCAAAGGGTCCAGGTTCGCATTATTTTTTACTGAACCGCTTATTCGCATGCTTTGCTTCGGCCAATAGATTCAGCCAATCATCCGGCGGGTTGCCGTTTTTCAGCATGCGCTGGAAAACCTGGTAGGCATCGGTGTCGCTGCCGTATGCGCGCTTGGTGTTTTCGTCGTTGACCCAGGCGTAAACAATGATTTTGCTCTCCTGATGGTAGCGGAAAAATAAGCGGTATTGCTGGAAGAATTTGGCGCGGAACCAGTGTTTGCGATCATCTCCCAGCGTTGTTCCCTGACGATACTCCGGTCGCGCCGGATTCTGCGGGATGACTTCAAATGCCAGTTTGTTGATGGCGGCCAGGCGTTTGGTTGCGTTCTTGTTGAGACATCCGCTTGGGTCTTTCTGCTGCAACGCGGCTACTTGGGCAGTCAGGGCTTCAAGGGTATCGAGAAAAAGCGGATGTGCGAAAATCGTCCAGCCCTTAATTACCATTTTGGGATGACCAAGGTGGGCGACGATAAACTCATTCGTCTTCAGCCGCCAAGGGTGCATCAAGGTCAACCTTGGTATTTTTTACCAGCGACTTGATGCGCTTGCGCAATCCGGCATCAATACTTTTCAGGTGTTCGGGGTGGGTGGACATGTCGCTCGCCAGAAAATTCAAGAATTGCTCCAGCACAGGGTCATCCCCGGTCTCGCCGGATGCGCGCGCCAACAGCACACCACCGTCCGGTTGGATGAGATAGCGAATTTTGTCGCGTTTGCCCAGCTTGAGCGCATGACGCACCGCGTTTGGAACCGTGGTCTGGTAGCGGTCGGTTAATGTGGATTCGAGTTTGAGTGCGTGAGCCATGGCGTGCTCCTTCCAGAGAAATATTGAGCGTTCATGGTAATGCGAATGCATTGCCGCGTCAATAAAAAACAAAGGAATTAAAGGGGCCGTGTTCGGATTAAATTTGAACAACAGGAGATGCCACGGTTTTCAGTTTTTTACCCATCTTCTACACTTATCCGACTTTCCACCGAACATGATCAAGCAACGGCAAGGGCTTGGTGCAGTCGAGGCGATTTTAATTTAGGAAATCCAAGGTGCCGAAGTCGAATTGTTTAGAAACCTCAAGGACAGGCCACGATTTTTCTGAGCCAGGACTGAAATCTCAAAGCGCAAAATCTACATTGAACCTAAAAAACGCAGTTGATGTTTTTGTTAAAAATAGCTGTAACCCAATACTGGCGTGCATTTGCGACAAAAAATGCCAACTGCTCCGCATTTGCCATGACTCGACTAAAAGCAAGCAATGGCGCGGTTTGCAGACTGCCCATGCTGTTTGTTGCAACCTCACCTGTTTGGAGATGACATTAAAACCTTTAAGAGCCGCTATTCACTTGGCTTGCAGTCAATTTAAGCAGCTCCAACTGCGGTTTTTAGGTTGAAACATCTGCCATAAACTATCTGACGGCTACACCAAGGTTTACGGTGTAGATTATCCGCTGGTGTTGGGTGGCTTCTCCATCTTTGCTTCCATCATCGGCACCTACTTCGTCAATGCGCGCGAAGGCGGCAAAATCATGAACGCGCTGTAT
>CAIZNF010000348.1 GCA_903934275.1 uncultured Nitrosomonadales bacterium | reverse complement strand
GTCAACCCGGACCAGATCCGCACCGTCATCCGCGCCTTCCGCGACAACCTGCCGGCCATCTTCCCCGGCCGCGCCGAAGTACCCAAGACCCTGATCTTCGCCAAGACCGACAGCCACGCCGACGACATCATCCAGACCGTGCGCGAGGAATTCGACGAGCGCAATGCGTTCTGCAAAAAGCTCACCTACAAAACCGAAGAAGACCCCAAGTCGGTGTTGCAGCAATTCCGCAACGAGTATTACCCGCGCATCGCCGTCACCGTGGACATGGTCGCCACCGGCACCGACGTGAAGCCGCTGGAATGCCTGCTGTTCATGCGCGACGTGAAAAGCCGCAACTACTTCGAGCAGATGAAAGGGCGCGGCACGCGCACGCTGGATATAGACGACTTGAGAAAAGTCACGCCCTCCGCCGTCAGCGCCAAGACCCACTATGTCATCGTCGATGCCATCGGCGTCACGCGCTCATTGAAAACCGCCAGCCAGCCGCTGATCACCAAACCCACCGTGCCGCTCAAGGATTTGGCGATGAGCGTGATGATGGGCGCGGCCGACGAAGACACGGTAAGCTCGCTCGCGGGTCGCCTGGCGCGGCTCAACAAGCAGCTCGACACCGACGACCAGCGGCGCATCCGTGCAGCCGCCGGGGGCATGGAACTCACCCAGCTCGTCGGCAAGCTGTTCGGCGCGATCGATGCCGACAACATCGAAGCCCGCGCGCTGGAGCTGGCAAAGCAACCCATCGGCAGCGACCCCGGCGACGACAAACGCCAGCAGGCGCAGGAGCAACTGGTGAAGGAAGCGGCCAGCGTGCTGAATGGTGAACTGGTCGAACTGATCGACACCATCCGCCAGGACAAGGAGCAAATAATCGACCCCGACATTGATACCGTGCTGGGTGCGGGATGGGAAAAGAACATCGCCAACAATGCGCAAGCCATTGCCGATGAATTTGCCGCCTACCTGAAAGCCAATCAGGACAACATCGCCGCACTCACCATCTTCTTCAGCCAGCCGTACAGAAGGCGCGAACTCAGCTACGACCTGATCCGCCAGGTGCTGGACAAACTCAAAACCGACAAACCCAAACTCGCCCCGTTGTATGTGTGGCATGCCTACCGCAGGCTGGACGATTACAAAGGCGCGCAGCCGGTCAAGGAACTCACCGCGCTGGTCACCCTGATCCGCCGCGTGTGCGGCATGGATGAAACCCTGAGCGACTTCGATGCGACCGTGCGCCGCAATTTCAGAAACTGGATCATGAAACACCACTCCGGCGGCAGTGAAAAATTCAACGAGGAGCAGATGGACTGGCTGCGCATGATCCGCGACCACGTCGCCAACTCCTTCCACATCGAGCGCGACGATCTGGAGATGTCGCCGTTCGATGGGCAGGGCGGGCTGGGCAAGATGTACCAGTTGTTTGGCGCGAAGATGGATACGCTGCTGGATGAACTAAATGAGGTGTTGGTGGCATAAACACAGCAAGATTGAATTGCGCGACACTACCGCTTGAGTGCCCATAATGACTTTCAGTTTGTATTAAAATGCACCATCGGCTCGAAGGAGAAACCATCATGCACGCTATCGAATTTCCTGTAGAAATTGACCACAACCAGCAAATTCATTTGCAATTGCCCAAAACAGCGGCTTCGGGCAAGGCTAGAATATTCGTTATTTATGATGAACAACCCTCAAAAAAATCAAAGCCCTTAACGCTTGGATTATTTGAAGGACTTATAAGAACAAGTGATGACTTTGATGAACCCCTTGCCGGTTTGGTCGCATGAACACACAAGACATCCGCTGGCAGCAACGCTTCGACAATTTCAACCGGGCACTCGAACAACTGACGCAGGCCGTCGAACTTTCCCGGCAGCGCCCCCTTTCCGATCTGGAAAAACAGGGTGTCATCCAAGGCTTCGAAATCGTGCACGAACTGGCTTGGAATGTACTCAAGGATTTCCTCGAATACGAGGGTATCACGGGCATTGTGGGGTCACGGGGCGCGGCGAGAGAAGCGTTCAGGCGCGAATTGCTGCTTGATGGCGAGCTGTGGATGGACATGATCGAGAAGCGCAATCTTTCCTCGCACACCTACAACAAAGAGCTCGCAGAAGCGTTGGTCAACACCATCGTCGGCGGCTATTACACGGCCTTCCTCGCCCTGCAACAAGAAATGCAGTCCAAACTGTAAGCATGGCCAGTTTCGGATTGTCAGACCAAACCCTCGCCACGGTTCGCGCCATTCTGGCCGACTATCCCGAGATTGAGCAAGCCATCCTCTATGGCTCCCGCGCCAAAGGGACATACCGCAAGGGCTCCGACATCGACCTGACGCTGGTAGGTACCGGGCTCGATCATCGCCTGCTGGCGCAAATCGCCGGATGTCTGGAAGACTCTCCCATTCCCTATCAGGTGGACTTGTCGCTGAAGACCGACATCGACAACCCCAATTTATTGGCGCATATCGAGCGCGTGGGCGTGGTGTTTTATCGGCGCGGTGAGACGAATGATGGGTTGGTGGCGTGAAAATGAATGAAGTGATTCTGCCAAACGGCTGGGCTATGGCTACTGTTGGCGATCTAGCTGATTACGTTAATGGTCGGGCTTTCAAACCAACCGAGTGGAAAAATGCTGGCAAGCCCATTATTCGAATTCAAAACTTAAATAAGAATGACGCGAAATACAATTTCTCGCCAGAAAGTCATGAAGAAAAATATTTGGTGAGGAATGGCGACCTGCTATTTGCGTGGTCTGCCTCACTCGGTGCATACATCTGGCATGGAGGCGATGCTTGGCTTAACCAGCATATTTTCTTGATTCTTCCCAAAAACTGCACAACTAAGCTTTTCGTTTTTTATCTTCTAGCGAAAATAACGGCTGAGCTTTATGCCAAGGCTCATGGCTCTGGGATGGTTCATGTTACAAAAGGAAAATTTGAATCAACAGAAATTTCGCTTCCTCCACTCCCCGAGCAACACCGCATCGTCGCCAAAATTGAGCAGCTGTTTTCCGAGCTGGACAAGGGCATCGAAAATCTGAAGACCGCCCGCGCGCAGCTCAAGGTGTATCGCCAGGCCCTGCTGAAACACGCCTTCGAGGGCAAGCTCACTGTGCAGTGGCGCGCAGAAAGAAACGTCACCTCAAATCAGCCCGTCATTCCCTGCCACCCTCGCGAAGGCGGGGGGCAGGCCGTCATTCCCGCGCAGGCGGGAATCCAT
>CAIZNF010000347.1 GCA_903934275.1 uncultured Nitrosomonadales bacterium | reverse complement strand
TCTGCCCGACAGGGTGGGCAAAGCCCACCCTGTCGATTCAATTTAACGCGTTGATAATAGTATATAAATATAAAATTTTTGTCATTTTTTGACATCGTTTAACCGATAAATAGGCGGATTCAATAACCAACCGCAACAGTTAATGTTTAATAGCAGTTTTAGCGGGTTCCATATTGTGCAAGAGTTCGCTGTAAACCTCTACCGGTGATCTGGGTCCGAGCGATTTCCTCGGGCGTGTGGTAAAGCTCCATGCAAGAGCATCCAGCCGTTCTTGCGTGTAGACCGATAGGTCTGCACCCTTGGGCAAATGCTGGCGCAGCAATCCGCTGGCATTCTCGTTTAAGCCCCGCTGCCACGGGCTATGCGGGCCGCAGAAATAAACAGCCACGCCAGTTTGTTCGGCCGGCTGCGCATGTTTACTCATCTCACGCCCTTGGTCGCAGGAGAAGGTTTTGCGCAGCGCGAGGGGAATCGCACCGAGTGCTTCACTGAAACCGTCAAGTGCTGATTGCGCCGTACCTTCCGGCATCCTAGCAGATACCACCATCAGCGTGGTGCGTTCGACCAGCGTACCCATCGAGGAGCGGTTCATTGCGCCTTTGATAAGATCAGCTTCCCAGTGTTCAGGTACCAAACGGTCCGCTACTTCCGGTGGGCGCAGGTGAATGCTCTGCATTTCCGCTATGTGCCTACGGCCATCCGGGGCGCGAGGCTTGGAACGCGTTCATCACGGCTCCAGCGCAAGCAGGCGATCAATTCACGGCGTAGTTCACCACGCGGCATGGCGCGCCATCCATGAATAAAACTTCTCGCATTGCCGCGCGACTGACAGAAGTAATCAAAGCCGCCAAAGCCGTTTGCAGCAAAACACCTCAACTGCAACTCGTAGCGAGGAAATAGGGGCATAACCCCGTGGTCATGCAAAGGTTACGGTAAGGGCAATAAGCTGCCGCCGCTAGAGATAGCTAGGTGGTTTTTCTTTTGTGGTGGAGTGGAAGTGATGCCGCATTGAGTAAATGCGGTTACAAACTGGTTACATTAAATCCATGATGGCGATAATATATTTGCAATATACCGATTACTATTGAGTGCCACTACTACTTCAGATAGTTCAGGCAAGTGGATGCTCTCTGGAAATTCTGTTGTGCCAATTGGTTCACTTCTGAATTTGAAGTGTATTTTTGCCGGTCGGGTTATGCTTATCCTGAGAACGTGTTTTAAAAGTACTGCGCGTCCGAATCGCGGTGTTGCACGGTGCTCGGAACCTTCATGTACTCAAGTACATTCCGGCTCCTGCGCTCCGTGCGCCTTGCACTTTGGCCTTATCCGCTACACTTTTGAAACACGTTCTGAGCCTGTCGAGGTAGTCCGGTGGATCAATCTGCCGGGCATAGCGCAACCTACGGCTTGCTGTTCCCTCGAAATAAAAATGAAAATGGAACTACACGTGAAGCAAAGTTCGTTCGCCGTCCGCGTGCCGCAAGCGTTGCGCAAGGGTGCGGGAAATCGCGGTGATCAACAGAAAGGCCAGTTTTCTGTGGTCAACGGTGAGCTGGTTAAATTGATCCATCGAAAGCACAAACAGGTCGATATCGGTGTGCGCAATCGCATTGTCGCTGCGGGCGCGGTCATCGAGGAAAGCCAGCCCACCGAAAAAGTCTCCCCGCCCGAATGTGGCAATATGATGCAACTGTCGGCTACCGCTAATCGGTGCCATGATGCGGACCGCGCCGCGCCGGATCAAATATAGATTCCGATCTTGATCGCCGATCAAATAGATAGATTCGCCGGCCTTAACTGTCCGTTGTTCCATGCGTCCTTCCAGATCGGCAAGGGTTTCATCCTTGCGTCCCTGGAATAAATCCATCTCCTGCAAATGCAGTGGCACTTCCTCGTCGGCAGTTTGTGCGATATCACCGACCAGGCGATCTTCCACCCATTCAATCGCTGCTTCGATGGTTTGAAAAACCCGCACCGCATCGCTGCCATCGATCAGCCCGGTTTGTTTGAGAAACTCCAGCAGATTGCGCCCGTTGGGCAGTTGCTCGCGCACGTTGCTCAACAGCAAGGGTACGCCACGGTCCCGCAGCATATCGCGTACTTGATTGAGCATGTGCGCGGCGGTGATATCTACCGACAGCACTCGCCTCATATCGAGAATAATGTAATCGCGTGTTTTTATTTCCGCTTCAAGCACGGAGTAAAGTTCATAAGTGGTGCCGAAAAATAGACTGCCTTGCAGTTCTAAAATGACCGCTTTATCGCCCTTCAGCGCGATGAGGCGCATTTCGGCTTCGGGGCGACACCAGGTAGACGAACGCTGGTTGACAAAGGTTTTATGCCGCACCACCGAACCGCCGACCTGTTCGCGCACGAACAGCAGGATGGACAGGGCGACACCGGCCGCGGAAGCGGCAATCAATCCAACCGTCAAGGCAAAACCGATGACCACAACTACGACTGCAAAATCGAATACGGTGGCGCGCGACTCCAGAAAGTGCAGAGGTTTTGTGTCTATCATACGCAGGCCAACGACAATCAGGATGCCCGCCAGCGTGGCAATCGGAATCCACGCAATAAATGAACTCAAAGCCAATGCGGCCACCAGCACCAGCACCCCTTCAACGATGCCGGAAACGCGGGTTTGTGCGCCGCTGGACAGGTTCACCATAGACGCGCCCATAGTGCCGGCACCGGGGATTCCACCTATCGCAGACGATGCGATATTTGACAGGCCCTGCGCAAACAATTCGCGATTGGGATCATGGCGCGTCCGCGTCATTTGATCGATAACGACGCAGGTCTTCAGCGTGTCTATCGACAGCAATGCCGCCAAGGTAAGCGCACTGCCGAACAGGGCGGCAATTTGGGAAAGTTTCAAATCGCCGATTTCATTCCAGCGCCCGATAATCGTACTGATATAACCGTCGCCGGAGGCGCCGAGCGCGCCGAGCACCAGCTTGTTGTCGGTGAGCGTCATCATCGACGCATCGCTGTTGGCAAGGCTGAAATACACCAGAACTCCTGCGAGAATACCGAGAATAGTGCTGGGGATAGCTTTGGTTAATTTGGGCACCAACAGCGCAACAACCACCGTCGCAACACCGACAGCGATGCTGCGCATATCCCACAACTCCGGGGAAAATGCGGCATTCCACCAGGTTGTATTTGAGGATGCACCGACAAACCTCGGTATCTGGCTACCGATGATGATGAGGCCGACACCTGTTAAATAACCGCTGACCACGGTGTAGGGGATGTATTTAATCATCCGTCCGACTCCGAGAAAGCCGATAAGTATCTGGATCAGGCCGGTTAAAATGCTGAGCACAGTCAGCAGCAGGACAATGCTCGCTGGGGTGACACCCTGTTTTACCAGTTCGATGGCGAAAGCGGAGAGCACTGCCGCAGCGGGCGCACATGGCGCGCTGATCAAACGGTCAGTGCCGCCAAAAGTGGGGGCAATCAACCCCAGCGCAGCAGCGCCGAGAATACCGGCCAGCGCGCCAAAAATCGCGTATTGCGGGCTGATCGCCGAATAAATTGTGACACCGAAAGCCACTGATGCCGGCAAGGCGACCAGCATGGATGCCAGCCCCCCCCAAAAATCTCCGGGGACCTTAAATTTGCTGGGCAGTGTTGGCATGGAAATCATGTTTGTTTTAAGCTAAGCGAACCATAACCAAAAGCGAAAAACTGTCATGTCGTAGGTTGGGCAAAGCGCAGCGTGCCCAACACAAAAGCAAGGGGCTGCGCGAGGATTTATTCGCGCAGTCCCTCTTGACTGCTGGGCGTATTCCCCGCACTACTTTAATCGTGCTTTTTGTTATAAATCCTTTTGTTTTGTCTTTGCTGAGCCTGCCTGATATCAGCACGCTCGCTATTTGTCACTCTGCCGTCAGCCTTGGCAGCGGCCTTCTTATCGGCTACATGTGATTGGCCACGCTGCAAGCTTGCGGCTTCTTGGCCTGTTAGTTGCCCAGAGGCTTGCCCTTGCGCAATGCGGTTTTGCTGTTTGGCTTGGTGTTTGTCGATCACCGGTGTGTCCTGCGCGAATGCCGTGGTAGAAACCAGTACGGTAGCTACAAGAATAATTCTGCTGAGTTTCATGGTTGGACTCCTTTTAATGCTATGTAACCCCATTTGAAATAAGCCGAACAGCGTGGGGATGCGTTGCCCAACATTAGTTATGGTCCTTTGATCGTCGGGCACGCTACGCTTTGCCCAACCTGCTACACAACGAATTTTAAGGCTATCTACTGCATGAATAGCCCCTCATCCAGCAATTTATTTTTTCTTCATCGCGGCTTCAATTTGTGTGCATAACGTTTTCAAAATCTTGATGCGCGCAAAATTTTTATCGTTGGCTTCCACCAGTGTCCACGGCGAAATTTCGGTGCTGGTGCGATCTACCATATCGCACACGGCATGCTCATATTCATCCCATTTTTTACGGTTGCGCCAATCTTCCTCGGTAATTTTGAAGCGTTTGAAGCCGATTTTTTCGCGCTCCTTGAAACGCCTGAGTTGCTCATCCTTGCTGATGGTAAGCCAGAATTTAACCACCACAATCTTGTGCCGCACCAACTGTGCTTCAAAGTCGTTGATCTCGCTGTAAGCGCGCATCCAGTTTGCTTTTGAGCAGAAACCCTCAACGCGCTCTACCAATACGCGACCATACCACGAGCGGTCAAAGATCGTCACCCGCCCGCGTCTCGGGATGTGCCGCCAGAAGCGCCACAGGTAGGGCTGGGCGCGCTCTTCCTCGGTGGGCGCGGCAATTGGAATGACGTTGTAATAACGGGCATCCAGCGCACTGGTGATGCGGCGTATAGCACCGCCCTTGCCTGCGGCATCATTGCCCTCGAACATGGCGATTACAGTGATGTCCATAAACTTTGGATCGCGTGTCAACAAGGCGAGTTTTCCTTGGTATTTTTCCAGTTCGAGCTGAAATGTTTTCTTGTCAATTTTTTGGTTAAGATCCAGCGTTTTCAAAACATCAAGCTGGTCGATGGAAGGAAGTGGTGGCGGCGCATGAACCTCCGTAGTTTTCTTGCCTGCTTCCTCCAGGCGTTTTGAAATGGCATCAAGAATCACTTTGCCCACGGTCAAGCTGCGGTAGCGCGGGTCGAAACCCTCGACGATGATCCACGGCGCTTCCGCCGTGCTGGTGTGGCGAATGACGCTTTCATGTACGACGCGAAACTTGTCATACAACTTGAAGTGTTTCCAGTCGCGATCTGTGACACGCCAGCGGGTTTTTGGATCTTTCTCAAGAACTTTCAGACGTTTCTCTTGTTTTTCTTTGGATAAATGCATCCAAAATTTGAGAACCAGCGCCCCTTCGTCGGTCAGCATTTTTTCCAGGCGTTTGGCGCGTTCCAGGCTCTGGTCGAGATCGGCCGTTTTGGTGATACCCATCACGCGGTTAAGAATCGGCCAGGTGTACCAAGAGCCGAGAAATACGCCTACTCTGCCTTTGGGTGGCAGGGCGCGCCAGAAGCGCCACATCATCGGGCGATCCAGCTCCTCATCCGATGGTTCACCCATGCCGTGGGTTTGGACAAAGCGCGGATCCATCCATTCGTTGAGCAAGTTGACGGTCTCGCCGCGTCCCGCTCCATCCACGCCGCCGATCAAGATAATGACCGGAAATTTGGCCAGCTTTGCCAAATCCATCTGTGCTTCCAGCAAGGCTTCGCGCAGCTTGGGCACTTCTTCGTTGTAAGTGTCTTTGTCTATTTTGTGTCCGAGTTCGGCAGATTCAAACATGATGTCCTCCCAGGTTTATAAAAATATTCTTAGAACGTGTTACAGAAAGTCAGGCGTGATAACCAAGCGCAAGGTGATCCGCGCCGATTCTTCGCGTTCGCGGCTGTTAAACCACCAAAGCGCACCTTTTTTGATGCTTAATGAATAATCGTTGCAGCCCAGCAGTTGCGCGGCCACTTCGCCCAAAGTCGGCTGGTGTCCGACCACCAGCACCGCACCGTCCGCATCCGGCCATTGTGCCGCGCGCAATACGGTTTGCACGGAGGCACCGGGCGCGATGGCGGGCGAAATAGTGAATTTATCGGTAAGCGCGGCAGCTGTCTGCTGGGCGCGTATTGCAGGGCTGACTAGAATGCGATGATTGGCAGGCAAATGCTGGCGCAGGAAGGCCGCTATTTTCTCTGCCTGCTTGACACCTTTAGCGGTAAGTTTGCGATCATGATCCGGGGTGTCATCCACCGCTTCCGCATGTCGCCACAAAATCAGTTCCATCAAGGCCTCCCGAGTATTGCACTTCGGTCGTAAGCATATACCGTATACCCGGTTTCGCCAAACAGTCTTTGGCGGAGGGGGCGATTCAATACAGTCTTGGCGGAGGGGCAACCAGCACACGCTGGATGAGTTATGCACCACCATATCGGGTGCAGCGTGACCTACATTTAGTCCTGACTTATCCGGCTATGGCAATTTACATTTCATTTTCAAATAGAGTCGACCGGCGAGCCGGCGAGTTGTCCGAGTAACTCGCTTTGGGCGCATTTCGGTGTAGCTCGGCGAGCGTCCTTGCGCCGGTAGTGACCCTCGCCATCCATTTCCCATGACTTGCAATTATCCTGCATGTAAATTTTTAGCCCCTCATCAATCACACGTTTTTTGAGTTTTTTGTCGAGCACCGGAAAGCAAACTTCGATGCGTCGGAAAAAGTTTCTGTCCATCCAATCCGCGCTGGCGAGATAGACATCGTGCTTCAAATTATTGCAAAAGTAGAAGATGCGGGTGTGCTCCAGAAAACGTCCCACAATCGAGCGCACGCGGATATTCTCGGACAAACCGGGCACGCCGGGGCGCAACGCGCACACGCCGCGCACTATCAGATCAACTTTCACCCCGGCATTGGATGCTTCATACAGGGCCATGATAGTTTCCGGCTCCAGCAGCGCGTTCATCTTGGCGATGATATGGGCGCGTTTGCCCGCCTTGGCAAGGCGTGTTTCATTCTGGATGGCGCGCAATACTTCAACATGCAGCGAGAACGGCGACTGCCACAGGTGATTCAATTTATGCGCCTTGCCGAGGCTGGTGAGCTGATTGAACACCTCATTCGCATCCGCGCAAACTTCCTCGTTGCAGGTGAACAAACCAAAATCGGTGTAGAGCCGCGCGGTGCGCGGATGATAGTTGCCGGTGCCGAGATGCACATAACGGCGCAGCTTACCGTCCTCGCGCCGCACCACCATCAGCATCTTGGCATGCGTTTTGTGGCCGACAATGCCGTATACCACATGCGCGCCAACCTCCTCCAGCTTGCGCGCCCAGTTGATATTGGCTTCCTCGTCGAAGCGTGCCAGCAACTCCACCACGACCGTGACTTCCTTGCCTAGCTGGGTGGCCGCAATCAGCGCATCCATCAGCTCCGAATCAACCCCGGTGCGGTACACGGTCTGCTTGATGGCGACCACGCTGGGGTCGGTGGAAGCCTGTTGGATAAAATCGATAATCGGCTTGAACGACTGAAACGGATGGTGCAACAGCACATCGCCCTTGCGGATCACCTTGAACATATCCGCGCCCTTCTTTTGCAACACGCTTGGCACGCCGGGCGAGAATGCCGGGAACTTCAGATCGTCGCGCGCCACCCTGCCGGGAATATCCATCAGGCGCACCAGGTTGACCGGGCCGTCCACGCGATACAGGTCTTCCTGTCCGAGCTCGAATTGCTGCAACAGGTACTCGGCAACCTGCGGCGCGCAGTTGCCGGTGACCTCCAATCGCACAGCATCACCAAAGTGCCGGTGAGGCAATTCACCCTGCAAACTGATGCGCAGGTTTTTCACCTCCTCGTCGTCCACAAACAGATTGCTGTTGCGCGTCACGCGGAACTGGTGGCAACTCAGCACCTCCATGCCACCGAACAATTCGCCAACATGAGCGTGCAGGATGGAAGAAAGGAACACAAAATCGTGCATGCCACCGCCGATTTCAGGCGGCAGCATGATGGTGCGCGGCAACACGCGCGGTGCTTGCACGATAGCCTTTGCAGAATTGCGCCCGAAGGCATCTTTACCTTGTAGCTCCACCGCGAAATTCAGGCTTTTGTTGAGCACGCGCGGGAAAGGATGAGACGGATCTAGCCCGATCGGGGTCAGCACCGGCCTTACATCATTGAAGAAAAATTCCTGCACCCAGGCGCGTTGCGTATCGTTCCAACTGGTGCGCCGCAAGAAACGGATACCTTGCTTGTCAAGGGCTGGCAGGATGTCGTTATTAAGCACCTGATATTGGCGCGTAATGAGCTGATGCGCCTGTTCGCGCACCAGCTTTAGCATCTGTTTGGCGGTCATGCCGTCGGCACCGGCAGCGATGCCGCCCAACTTGATTTGCTCCTTCAGCCCCGCCACGCGTATCTCGAAAAATTCATCGAGGTTGCTGCTGACGATACACAGGTATTTCAGCCGCTCCAGCAATGGAACAGTTACATCTTCGGCCTGTGCCAGCACGCGCCGATTGAACTCAAGCTGACCGAGTTCCCGATTTAAAAATTGTTGCGGGGCAAATTTCTTAATCAAGACAGTTGGCTATCAGTGTCTGGGAGGCACATAGCCATCCGGCATTTGTGCGCCATCGCCAAAGAAATAATTTTCCATTTGCGCGGCAAGAAACTTGCGCGCCTGCGCATCGGAAAGATTAAGGCGGTTTTCATTCACCAGCATAGTCTGAAACTTGATCCAACCATGCCACGCCTCTTTGGAAACATTTTCAAAAATCCGCTGACCCAGCGGGCCGGGGTAAGTCGGACGATCCAAACCTTCCGCTTCGCGCCCCAGTTTTATGCACTGCACCATTCTCGCCATGTTGTGAATCTCCGTGTGAATAATCAGGTACCGTAATTATGACACCGGAATGAATTTTCTGCGCGGTGCTGACAGGCTTTTACTGGAGGCGCGCTCACGCTGCCGACCAGCTCACCACACCGCTATACGCCGTTCCCAGCACGACCAGCCCAAACACGATGCGATACCAGGCGAACACAGTAAAGTCGTGGTGGCTGATGTAACGCAGCAGCCAGCGCACGCACAGGAAGGCGCTGATGAACGACGTGATACCGCCCACCGCAAATATGCTCCAATCCTCCGCATGAAACAGGTGACGATACTTTACCACCTCATAAATCGTCGCGGCGGTCAGCGTGGGGATAGCGAGAAAAAATGAAAACTCCGTCGCCGCCTTGCGCGACAAGCCAAAAAATAACCCTCCGATGATCGTGGCACCGGAGCGCGATGTGCCGGGAATCAGCGCCAATGCCTGCGCGCAACCCACCTTCAGCGCATCCTTCCAACCCATGTCATCCACCGATTCGACGGTGATCCTGTGGTCGCGTTTTTCCGCCCACAAAATAAAAATACCGCCCACAATGAAGGCCAGCGCCACCGGCACAGGAGAAAATAGATACTGTTTTATCTTGCTGGCGAACAGTAGCCCCAGCACGGCGGCGGGCATAAAAGCGACGACGAGATTGATCGCAAAGCGTTGCGCCGCCTGTTCGCGTGGCAGGCCGCAGACCACCGACAATATCTTCGTGCGGTATTCCCAGCACACCGCCAGAATTGCAGCGAACTGAATCACGATCTCGAACACTTTGCCCTTTTCGTCGTTAAAATCGAGCAGGTCGCCCGCCAGAATCAGGTGGCCGGTGCTGGAGATCGGCAGAAATTCGGTGAGGCCTTCGATGATGCCGAGAATGGCGGCTTTGAGCAGCAGAGCAATATCCATAGTTGTTCCCGAAAGGAGGTAGCCATTATACTCACACCAAGCGCAGAGGCAGGCTACCAATGACTTCTTATCATTTTAGTTTTACTGTGTCATAAACCCAAAATAGTCACTTGCCAGTCAAATGATGTCAAAACGTGACAAGAATTTTTCAACAAAACCGTAGGTCGGGCTCTGCCCATCATGTCGGGCAGAGCCCGACCTACAATTTTGGCTCCGGCTTGTCCGGCTTAGGTTGATCACTTTGTGACACAGAAAAATTAGATTTACTGCGGTTAATGCGAACAGCTAGGTTTATTAAAAAACGCCGGATAATCGTAAGCAAGAATTCTCAGTCACACGGCCCAACCGGCGTATCCACACCGAATACCGCCGTCACATCGGGTAGCTCATCAGCATCCAGCGGCTGCGCAGTTTCGATCTGGTGTTGCAGGACGCGCAGATCGGCTTCCGATGCATCTTCTCCTTGCGCGGCGCGTAGGCCAACGCGTTCGCGCAACGTGGCGTGATCGACCTGAATATCCAGTATGCGGAACTGCACCTCGCGCCGTTGCGCGATTTCGCGGAGCAGGTCGCGCTGCCAGCGTTCGAGGAAAGCGGCATCGACGATCACCCGCCAGCCTGCCTCCAGCAACCCGTCCGCCAGTTGTGCCAGATACGCGTAAGTGCGGCGGCTTGCTTCCTGCGTATATAGGCCCTCATTTATTCCGCCACCGCTGCGCGCTAACGCATCGATACCCGACAAGCGTTTGCGCTCGACATCGGAACGCAGGCGGATCATGCCGCGTTTTTCCAGCAACGATTGGGTGAGCGTGGTTTTGCCGGAGCCGGACAGGCCGTGCGTGATCCAAAGTTGTGCCGGGGTATCCTGCGCCAATTGTTCGGCCAATTGCAGATAGGCGCTGACTTCGGCATCGCTGCCCTGCCCGACGCGCAGTGCGGCGACTTTTGCGCGCACCATGGCGCGGTACACGGCGTAATAACGCAACAGAGCCACGCCGCCGTAATCGCCGCTTGCTTCCAGCCATGCATTCAGGAAGCGCGTTGCCAGGTCGCGGTGTTGGCGATGCAGCAAATCCATGAAACAGAATGCGACTTCCGATATAACATCGATCCAGCGCAAGGCTGGGCTGAATTCGATGCAGTCGAAAATCTGCAACTCGCCGTTCACCCAGGCCAGGTTGCCCAAGTGCAGGTCGCCGTGGCATTCGCGAATCCGGCCAGCGCGCTTGCGTTCGCGCATCAGCGGCGCGAGGCGCTCGTGTTCGGCCATGCTCCAGTTGCGCAGTTTTTCCAGCCGCCGGATTTCTGCCAAATCGCCCAGACGCGTGGCCAGAAGCTGAAAATTATCTTTTACCGGCTGGGCTATTGCGTCCGATTCGCCCCACGGGCTATCGGGCGGGGCGCTGTGGCATTCGCCGAGATGGAATCGGGCCAGCCGTGCGGCGAGCAGATCTATCTGCACGGTGCCCAGCTCGCCGCGTTCGTCCAAATGATCCAGCGTGGCATCGGGCGAAAACTGGCGCATCTTTACGGCGTATTCGATGGCCTCGCGCTGTTTGTTTTCAGTTGGGTTATTTTCGGCTTGGCCGTTTACATGCGGCGCGCCGTTAATTTTCGGCATATCGGGACTGCCGGTGATGGCGACCACGCCGAGATAAAGTTCGGGCGCCAGCCGCCGGTTCAAGCGCACTTCATCGGCGCAGGCCTGCCGCCGGAGCGCCAGTGTGCTGAAATCCAGAAACCCCAGGTTCACCGGTTTCTTGATCTTGTAGGCATACTCGCCGGTGAGCAACACCCAGGAGATATGTGTTTCGATCAACCTGACCTGCGCCACCGCGTGGTCATAGCAGGCCGGGGAAAAAAGCGCGCAAATAAGAGGCGGATGGTTTGTTTGATTCGTCGTTGGCGTGTGGGGCTGCATCGCCGTTTGCTCTACTTCGCGCCGATTCCCGTTGGCTTGCCGTCAATGCTTTGCTGATTTCTTTCCTCCCAATACTTACGTATGCCTTCGGGGCTTATTTTTTCAGCCCATTTTCCCAGTTGATCCCGTTCGTCCTTAAAATCAAAAAACGGCACAGCCCAGCCGCAGGATGTTTGCACCAGGTCAATCGAGA